>JBNKHB010000126.1:0-7186 GCA_050290125.1 Robiginitalea sp. | reverse complement strand
CGGCCTCCGGGTATTATACCGATTTCCGGATTACCGATAAAGAAATAAGCTCCGCGGCCTGCGGGCTGCGACCGGTTAGCCCGGATGGCTTGCCCTATATCGGCAGATACCCGAACTGGAATAATCTGAGTTTGGCCACCGGCCATGCCATGATGGGTTGGAGCCTGGGGCCAATTACCGGAAAACTTATTTCCGAGATCCTGTGCGGGAAGCCCACCTCTCTCTCCCTGGAGGCACTGCGACCAGATCGTCGTTTTGTTTAAGGACACGTGCGTATAAGCCTGGAGATTTATTTGTTTTAGCTGAATTTTAACGCCATCCCGGACCGGGTAATGGAATATTTTGATATTTTTGTTTAACTTTCTACATAATTTAGATGAACAAGGTTAAGAAATCGTTCGGCATCCGGGACCTGGAAAATCTCTCCGGTATCAAAGCCCACACCATACGCATCTGGGAGAAGCGCTATAACCTTCTGGAACCAGAGCGGACCGCCACTAACATCCGCACCTACAGCCTTAAGAGCCTTCAGAAACTCCTGAACATTACCTTGCTTTACAATTCCGGGATGAAAATCTCCAAAATCGCCGAAATACCGGAAGAGGAGATCCCACAACGGGTTCGCGAGATGGTAGCGCGCCAAAGTGTTCGCAGCCATGCCGTAAACGCCTTTAAAATGGCGATGATCAATTTTGATCAGGTACTCTTTCAGCATACCTACAACAACCTGCTGGCCGAAAAATCGTTCCGGGAGATCTTCTGGGAAGTCTTTATCCCGCTACTGGAGGAGTTGGGCCTGCTCTGGCAGACGGATTCCATCGATCCGGCCCACGAACATTTTATCACCCACCTGGTAAAACAGAAGATCATATCCAGTACCGAAAAGGTACAGGCCCTGGAACCAACGCGTACCGATAAAGTCTTTGTACTGTTCCTGCCCGAAAATGAAATCCATGAAATCGGTTTGCTTTTCGTGAACTACGAATTGATCCTCAGGGGCTACCGCTGCGTATATCTGGGCGCAAGCATGCCATTGGAGAATTTGAAGGACCTGACCAACTATTTTGACCAACCGCATTTTGTTTCTTACTTTACGGTGACACCATCCGTAGACAACCTGAAAGCGTATCTCAACGAATTTCAAGACAAACTGATCGACAACAACGGGGCCCGGCTTTGGATTTTGGGGCGCCAGGGCATGTATCTTCGGAAAGAGGAGCTGCCTTCCGGTATCCGGGTCTTCGACAAAATCAACACGCTTCTGGATTCGGTCTGATCTAAATAGCGTCACACGACCGGATATGAAAAAGAATATCGCCATCATCGGCTCGGGTTTTGCAGCCCTTTCGGCCTCCTGCTATCTGGCCCGCAACGGTTATGCGGTTTCAGTATATGAAAAAAACGAGCAACTGGGCGGCCGCGCCTCGCGCTTTCAGCGCGAAGGCTTCACCTTTGATATGGGGCCCAGCTGGTACTGGATGCCCGATATCTTCGAACGCTTTTTCGGAGACTTTGACAAACACCCCTCCGACTACTATCACCTGGAGAAATTAAATCCGGCCTATCAGATCCTCTTCGGGGATCAAACCGTAACCATAGGTGATAACCTGGACGCCATCTGCAGCGAATTCGAGCGCATCGAAGCAGGCAGTTCCGCGGCCCTCAGGAAATTCATCGCAAAGGCAAGGGATAACTACGATATCGCCATCGGCGATATGGTATACAAGCCGGGACGCTCCCCCCTGGAATTGGTTTCTCCGAAAACCATTACGCGCTTAGGGCAGTTTACGGCCACCATCAGCGGAGAGGTGCGCCGCCGCTTTACCAATCCTAAACTCATCTCCATTCTGGAATTCCCGGTTCTGTTCCTGGGGGCAAAACCATCTGATACCCCGGCTTTCTATAGCTTTATGAATTATGCCGATTTTGGACTGGGTACCTGGCATCCCAAGGGCGGGATGTACCGCGTCGTGGAGGCGATGACGGAGCTGGCGCGGTCTTTGGGCGTCCAATTCCATACGGAAAGCGAAGTCACCGGCATCATCTTGAAAAACGACAAGGCCGCGGGTGTGCGGCTGGGGGAGCAGGAAATCCCGGCGGACGCCGTACTGAGCGGGGCGGATTACCACCATACGGAAACGCTCCTGCCCGGACAGCTGCGCCAGTATTCCGAGGCTTACTGGGATCGCAAGACCTTTGCCCCCTCCTCCCTCCTGTTCTATATCGGCTTTGACCGGAAACTGAGCGGGGTCCGCCACCATAACCTGTTCTTTGATACCGATTTCGGCCGGCACGCCCGGGAGATATACGATGTGCCCCGCTGGCCCGAGGCACCTTTGTTCTATGCGAACTTTCCTTCCGTGACCGATACCTCCATGGCACCAGAGGGTAAGGAGACAGGGTTCTTTCTGGTGCCCCTGGCACCCGGACTGGAGGATACCCCGGAACATCGCTTAGCCTGCTTTGAGCGCATCATGGACCGGTTTGAGCAACATACCGGTCAGCAGGTCCGAAATAATATTATATTTAAGGAAAGCTTCTGTGTGAAGGATTTTATCAGCCGGTACCATTCCTACAAAGGCAATGCGTACGGAATGGCCAATACGCTTCGCCAAACTGCTTTCCTGAGACCGGGCCTGGCCAGCAAAAAGGTGGCGAACCTGTTTTTTACCGGGCAGCTTACCGTACCGGGGCCCGGGGTGCCTCCCGCCCTGATTTCCGGGAAGTTATCTGCCGAGCTGATCTCAAAACAAATCCAACTGGACCGAAAGCATGAAAGCATTATTTGATACCGTTTCCGAGAACTGCAGCCGGGTGGTGACCCACCGGTACAGCACCTCTTTTTCGCTGGCGACCAAGATGCTGGCGGGCTCGATCCGGCAGGATATCTACAATATTTATGGATTTGTCCGCTTTGCGGACGAAATCGTGGATTCCTTTCACGAATACGACAAAGAGGACTTGTTAGATCGATTCGTCGCGGATCTGGACCGCGCCCTGGAAGATCGCATCAGCCTGAATCCCATCCTTAATTCCTTTCAGGCCACCTATCACCGATACGGCATTCCCCGTCATCTGGTGGATGCTTTTCTGAAAAGCATGCGGATGGACCTGTATAAAAAGGTGTACCGTTCCGAAGCGGAATACCGGGAATATATTTACGGCTCGGCCGATGTAGTGGGCCTGATGTGCCTGTGCGTCTTTGTGAAAGGGGATCGGGAACGCTATGAAGAGCTAAAGGACTCGGCCATGGCCTTGGGTTCCGCATTCCAGAAAGTGAACTTCCTGAGGGATCTGAAAGCCGATTTTGACGGACTGGAACGGACTTATTTTCCGAATACCAACCTGCTGGAACTGGACGATGACGCCAAGGCGCGGATCGTCGCTGAGATCGAGGATGACTTCAGGAAAGGATACCAGGGCATCCTTAAACTGCCAGGGGAATCCAAGTTTGGCGTTTTCATGGCATATCGCTATTACCACAAACTGCTGCGGAAGTTACGCCGCATGCCTTCCGGTCAGCTCATGCAAACCCGGGTTCGCGTCCCGAACTATCAAAAACTGGGACTGCTGGCCCGTTCTTACGTAAAATATCGACTAAATTTGGTGCAATGAAGATGCTACTTTGGATCGGGATTTTTCTGGCCACATTCTGTTTTATGGAATTCATGGCCTGGTTTACCCATAAGTTTATCATGCACGGCTTCCTGTGGTCCCTTCACAGAGACCATCACCGCAAGGACCACGATTCGTGGTTTGAACGCAACGATGCTTTTTTCCTGTTTTACGCCGTGGTCTCCATGACCTTTATCGGGCTGGCAGTGAATACAGGATTCTGGCAGGGCTGGCCGATCGGGCTGGGCATCCTGGCCTATGGCATCGCCTACTTTGTCGTTCACGACATTTTTATCCACCAACGGTTCAAACTCTTTCGGAATGCCAACAATTGGTATGCCCGTGGGATCCGCAGGGCCCATAAAATCCATCACAAACATCTGGGCAAGGAGGATGGCGAATGCTTCGGGATGTTACTGGTGCCGTTTAAATACTTCAGAAAACAGGGCTCCTAGGGCGTCAGCAGCTCATCCAGTAAATTCCGGACACGGCTGGAATCCCAGTCGGATATCCCTTTTTCCGCAATGACGATATTTCCGTCCTGGTCGAGCAGGTAAGAACGGGGCGGCTCGGTAGTATCCACCGGCGCCGGTTCCCCGATGATCAGATAGGTCACCGGAAAAGTAAACTGATGCTCGGCCATAAAGGCCTCCACCGGCTCGCGGTCCTCATCCGTGATAATGTAGAAAGCTATCCGGTCGCCGTAATCTTCATACAACGCCTGAAGGCTTCGCAGTTCGGGCAGGCAGGGCAATCGCCAGGAAGCCCAGAAATCAATGAGGACTACCTTTCCCTCGGCCTCGCGGAAGTTTATAAAATTCCACTCCTCATCCTTTAGCCGCCAATCATAAGTGGCGATCCGTTCCCGGTCATCCACCTCGATCACGGACGGGCTGAAGGCAAACAATTGCATCAGTAACACCTTTGAATACTCTCCGAGCGGGGTTACAAAAAAGGACAGCACAAACCCGATAAGCAGGATATTCAAGATCGTTTTCCTCCGGATCTTCATAAGAATGGAAAATTAGGACCGCTTGCCACAAAAAAGCCCCCGGGAGCCGGGGGCGTTCTCTGTGTAAAAAGGTTTATGCGTTCTCCTTTTTGATCAGATTAAGAGCGGATCCTTCCCGGAACCAATTGATCTGAGTCGCATTGTAGGAGTGGTTGGCCTTGATCAGGTCCTTGCTGCCGTCCGCATGTACGACCTCAATGGTAAGCGGTTTATCCGGGGCGAAGGAATCAATATCAATAAAATTGAAGGTATCGTCCTCCTGGATCTTATCGTAATCGGATTCGTTCGCGAAGGTCAGGGCTAACATTCCCTGCTTTTTCAGGTTTGTTTCGTGGATCCGGGCAAAGGACTTAACCAGGACGGCCGCCACGCCCAGATGACGGGGTTGCATGGCCGCATGCTCCCTGGACGATCCCTCGCCGTAGTTGTGGTCGCCCACTACCAGGGTCTTGATCCCGGCCGCCTTATAAGCGCGCTGCGTATCCGGAACGCCGCCGTATTCGCCGGTCAGCTGGTTCTTGACAAAATTGGTTTTTTTATTGTAGGCGTTTACCGCTCCGATCAGGGTGTTGTTGGCGATGTTGTCCAGGTGGCCGCGGTAACGCAGCCAGGGGCCCGCCATGGAAATGTGGTCGGTGGTACACTTCCCGAAGGCCTTGATGAGCAATTTCATGCCTTTCAGGCTCTCAGGCGCTATCGGCTCAAAGGGCTCCAGCAACTGAAGGCGCTCCGAGTCCTCGGCCACTTTTACCACTACATGGCTGCCGTCGGCTTCCGGAGCGACATATCCGGCGTCTTCTACCGCAAATCCTTCAGGCGGAAGTTCGTATCCGCGCGGCTCGTCCAACTTCACTTCCTGCCCGTCTTCGTTGATCAGCGTATCGGTCACCGGGTTAAAGTCCAGCCGTCCGGCAATGGCAATAGCCGTAACCAACTCCGGAGAGCCCACAAAGGCCAACGTATTCGGATTCCCGTCCGCCCGCTTGGCAAAGTTCCGGTTAAAGGAATGGACGATGGTATTTCTGGGACCATCGGAGGCTTTGTCGCCATAGCGGTCCCACATTCCGATACACGGACCACAGGCATTCGCAAATACGGTCGCGCCGATTTTATCGAATGTATCGATAAACCCGTCCCGTTCTATGGTAAAGCGTACCTGCTCGGAACCGGGAGTGATGGTGAATTTTGATTTGGTCTTGAGGTTTTTCTGTGAGACCTGCTCGGCCAGCGAGGCTGCCCTTGAAATATCTTCATAGGAGGAGTTGGTGCAGGAACCGATCAGGCCGTATTCCACTTTCAGGGGCCAGTCATGTTCCCTGGCTGCCTCGGACATCTTGGAAATGGGCGTTGCCAGGTCCGGGGTAAACGGACCGTTCAGGTGGGGTTCCAGCGTATTCAGGTCAATTTCGATGACCTGGTCAAAATACGTTTCCGGATCTGCATAGACCTCAGGGTCGGCCGTGAGATACG
Organism: Robiginitalea sp.; assembly: GCA_050290125.1. GTDB lineage: Bacteria > Bacteroidota > Bacteroidia > Flavobacteriales > Flavobacteriaceae > Robiginitalea. The sequence continues at coordinate 1,089 of JBNKHB010000126.1, read as the reverse complement.
GCGCTACTTCCCGTGCAGCGTCGGCAACATCCTCCCGTCCGGTAGCCCGCAGGTAACGGTCCATGGAATCGTCATACCCGAAGGTGGAGGTAGTGGCGCCTACTTCGGCACCCATGTTGCATATGGTACCCTTACCCGTACAGGACATGGAAGTGGCTCCCTCACCGAAATATTCGATAATGGCTCCCGTACCACCCTTTACGGTCAGGATGTCGGCTACCTTCAGGATTACATCTTTGGGAGCCGTCCAACCGGAGAGCTTCCCTTTCAGGCGAACCCCGATCAATTTGGGGAATTTCAGTTCCCAGGCCATGCCCGCCATTACGTCCACGGCATCTGCGCCGCCCACGCCTATGGCTACCATGCCCAAACCGCCGGCGTTGACCGTGTGGGAATCGGTCCCGATCATCATACCCCCGGGGAAGGCATAGTTCTCCAGAACGACCTGGTGAATGATCCCGGCCCCGGGCTTCCAGAAGCCGATCCCGTATTTGTTGGAGACCGATTCCAGGAAATCGAAGACCTCGTTGCTGGTCTTATTGGCGCGTTCCAGGTCCTTGTCGGCCCCGACCTTGGCCTGGATCAGGTGGTCGCAATGCACCGTGGTCGGCACGGCAACCTTGGGTTTCCCGGCGTGCATGAACTGCAGCAGGGCCATCTGGGCAGTGGCATCCTGACAAGCTACCCGGTCGGGGGCGAAATCCACGTAATCCTTGCCACGCACAAACACCTTATCGGGGGTTCCGTCCCACAGGTGTGCGTACAAAATCTTTTCCGCCAGGGTAAGCGGCCTTCCGACCTGTTCCCGGGCTTTATCAACCCGCCCGGGCATGGCCTGGTAGACCTTTTTGATCATGTCTATATCGAATGCCATTGTATATAAGGTTTATCTATTAAAATTGCTGCCCAAAAATACTAAAAAGCAGAGGGAATTAAAATAATTACAGCAGCCAATATACGCTTTTAGCCAATGTTAATAGAGGTAAAAGGGGAATTGGTGGATAAGATCACACCTGAGGCGATATCAGGGAATCACCCTGCCTGGTTTAAAGTAATTTGGAAATTATGTCCTCATCGGAGATCCCCTCC
>JBNKHB010000125.1:0-7202 GCA_050290125.1 Robiginitalea sp. | reverse complement strand
CCATCTGCTCCATGGTTAGGTCCCGGGTTTTCCGGATAATGCGCTCGGAAGAGGCATTGGAATACAGGTCGCCCAAAAGCCCGTCGGTAAAGTTGACCAGGCGATTCAACAGATCCGTGGTCAGGGCCACCGCCAGTTCCAGGCCTATGTAGGTCCAGAGCTGCTGCAGGTCCCCGTCCGGTTGCTGCAACAGGGCCACGATCTCGTCAATGATCAGTTTTCCGATCCAAAGGAGCACCACCGGGCTGAATCCCTTCAGGATACGAGCAACGCCATTGAGGGCAAATAAGCGGGGGCTAGCCTGGTAGATCTCCCGGAAGAACCTGGGAATGGCCTGCCAGCCCTTAAAGGTGTCCCGAAAGGAGATCGACTGGGAATCGGTAATGGATTTGAGGCGACGTGGTGGCACAGCGTTTTCTCTGCAAGGTACACAACCCGGGGCAATCCGTCCGCTCCGCACGGGCTGTGTTTTCAAATCCATCCCCTGTATGAATGGGATTCCCAGAATTCCTACTTTTGCAGATAGAATCAACGCCTATGGCACGGATACGGATTACCAAGGAATTCACCTTTGAGACGGGCCACGCCCTGTTCGGGTATGACGGGAAATGCCGGAACGTACACGGCCACAGTTACCATCTTTCCGTGACCGTCATCGGAACGCCCATCGATCAGGCCGGGAATAAGAAACTGGGGATGGTACTGGATTTCGGAGACCTTAAGAAGATCGTGAAGGAAGAAGTGGTGGACCCTTTCGACCACGCTACCGTTTTTAACCGGAATACCCCGCATATAGAGCTGGCGCAAACCCTTGAGCGCGAAGGTCATAAAGTGATCCTGGCGGACTATCAGCCCACGAGCGAGAATATGGTAGTGGATTTTGCCGCCCGTATCCGCAGGCGCCTGCCCGACGATATTCAGCTGCACGCCCTCCGGCTGCGCGAAACCGGCACCGCCTATGCCGAATGGTATGCCAGCGATAATGAATAGGAAGCGCAACTTGCCCGGCCGGGATTCGTATCTTTATAACCCATGGTGCACGTAGCGATACCACCCGGCAAGAAGATCTACTTTGCCAGCGACAACCATCTGGGGGCTCCCACAGCCGCTGAAAGCCTTCCCAGGGAGCGCCGTTTCGTGCAATGGCTGGAGCAAATCCGCGGGGATGCGGCAGCCGTTTTTTTGCTGGGAGACCTCTTTGATTTCTGGTTTGAATATAAGACCGTAGTCCCCAAGGGTTTTACCCGGACCCTGGGCTGCCTGGCCTCGTTAACGGACCAGGGGATCCCCGTGTATTACTTTGTGGGCAACCACGATCTCTGGATGAACGGCTATTTTGAGGAGGAGCTCAACATCCCGGTCTACCACCGGCCCCAGGAATTCGAAGTGGGGGGTAAGCGTTTCCTGATCGGCCACGGCGATGGGCTGGGCCCGGGGGACAAAGGCTTTAAGCGGATGAAAAAGGTGTTCACCAATCCGGTAGCCAAGTGGCTCTTCCGGTGGCTGCACCCGGACCTGGGGGTGCGCGTGGCCCAGTATTTCTCGGTGAAGAACCGCCTGATCTCGGGTAGCGAGGACGTGCGTTTTTTGGGAGAGGAGAACGAATGGCTGGTGCAGTACGCCAAACGGAAACTCGAGCAAAAGCACTACGATTACTTTGTCTTCGGACATCGGCACCTGCCGCTGGACATCGCCCTTTCCGATACCTCCCGTTACCTGAACCTGGGAGACTGGATCTCGTATTACTCCTATGGGGTCTTCGACGGCTCGCAGCTGGAGCTGGCCTATTTTAAGGATTCGCCCGTTCAGGCACCTCCGCCGGCTTCACGTCCTTGATTTTCAATTGAATGCTTTTACGCCCCTGCCATTCGTTCTCTTCCAGGGAGAAAACGGCTTCAAAGGGTTGCCCGCTCTGAATATCCGGCAGCGAAGCGCCAAGGCCAAAGGCAATCCCTCCGAACGGGCCGGCACCTTCCTGGGTTACGCTGAGTTTAAGGTGAGACCCGTCTGACCCAACCGTACGGGCGTAACCGGTGTCCAGCAAAGGGCCTGCAGCAAAGACCGGAGCCTGGTTGCCGGGACCAAAGGGTGCAAATTGATTGAGGATTCGCACGAGTTTTGGCGTGACCTGGCTCAAGTGGATCGGCAGGTCCACCCGGATCTCGGGTTCCAGGTGCGCCGGATCGATACTGCGTGCCACGACCTCTTCAAAACGCTGCCTGAATTCTTCATAGCGGGAAGGTTCCAGCGTTAGGCCGGCGGCATAGGTATGTCCCCCGAATTGCAAAAGGCAATCCGAACACTCTTGCAGCGCTTCATACAGGTCAAATCCGCGCACGGAACGGGCCGAGGCCGCCAGTTTATCCCCGCTTTTGGTAAAGACCAGCGTGGGGCGGTAATAGGTTTCGATCAGGCGGGAGGCTACGATCCCGATCACCCCCTTATGCCAGTGCGGCTGGTAGACCACTGTGCTGAGTCGATCCTCTTCGCCTTGTGTCCGGATCATTTCCAGGGCTTCGGCCGTAATGGCCTCGTCGGTACCCCTTCGATCGGTATTCAAGGTTTCGATGCGCGCTGCCAACGCCTCGGCACGGGCCTGGTCCGGTTCGGTAAGCAGCCGTACGGCTTGTTCGCCGTGTTCCATTCTGCCCGCCGCATTGAGTCTGGGCGCTATCTGAAAAACCACATCGGAAACGCGGTAATGGTCCCTGCTGATCCCTTTCATTAGCGCCTGCAGACCCGGTCTTGGCGCCCGGTTGATAACCTGCAGGCCAAAATGCACCAGCACCCGGTTCTCCCCGGTGATGGGTACGATGTCCGCCCCGATCGCCGTGGCGACCAGGTCCAGAAAGGGCCAGAGGTCCTCCGCCGCCCCTCCCTGCCGGGCATGCAGCGCCTGGATCAGTTTAAAGCCAACACCGCAGCCACAGAGCTCCTTATACGGATAGGGGCAGTCCTTTCGTTTGGGATCCAAAACCGCTACAGCTTCCGGCAGCTCGCTGCCGGGCCTGTGGTGGTCGCAAACGATCAGGTCGATCCCCAGGGATTTTGCATATCTCGCCTGCTCCAGGGCCTTTACCCCACAGTCCAGCGCTATGATCAGTGTAATACCATTGTCGTCCGCAAAATCAATTCCCTGGAAGGACAGGCCGTAACCCTCTTCATAGCGGTCCGGGATGTAGGTGGCCACAGCAGCATCGCGGCCGGCCAGGTACTGGCTGACCAGCGCCACGGCCGAGGTGCCGTCCACGTCGTAATCCCCGTAGACCAGGATGCGTTCCCCGGCCCGGAGCGCCTGTTCAATTCGGTCACAAGCCAACTCCATGTCCTGCATCAGCTGCGGATCGTGCAATTGCTCCCAGCGCGGCCGGAAAAATTCCCGGGCCTGTTCAAAACTCCGGATATCGCGCTGTACCAGCAATCCGGCCACCAGGGGGTCAACCCCCAATGACGCGGCGAGCTCCGCGCTAAGGTTCGGATCGGGTTCCTGTTTCAGGATCCAACGCATGATTTGGAATTTAAATCAACTTAAAGTCCCGGACTGCAAATTGCAGCCGGGGTTTGCCCAGGTGAATCAGGCCTCGTGGAATTCGGTATGGAATTCCATTTTAGCAAACGAATGGAACATCTGGATGACCCCGCAGTATTTCTCCACCGACAAATCCACCGCGCGCTGGAGCTTTTTGGGCTGCAAGGCGCTGCCGTAGAAGTGGTATTCCACGCGGACATCGGTATAGGTCTGTGGGCTTTCCTCGCTCAGGTCCGCAATGATGTCGATCCTGAAATCTTCCACCTCCAGTTTCATCTTGCGGATCATGTTCGCCACATCCAGGCCGGAACAACCGGCCAGGGAGCTAAGCATGAGCGCCTTGGGGCGCAAACCACTGCCTTTTCCCCCGTCATCCGGGCTGGCGTCGATCCGGAAACTGAGCCCGGATGGATTGCTGCTTTCAAAGGCCATTTCGCCCAGCCAGCGCATAACGATATGATTGGTGGAAGCCATATTTTTTCGTTTCTTGTCTTCAAAAGTACTAAATAACACCGACCATGCCGCTTGTAAAACCCCTGGATCCCAACCGGGATCCGGAAACCCGGGAACTTGCAGATTTCTTTAACGAAACCCTGGGTTTTTGCCCGAATTCCGTGCTGACCATGCAACACCGGCCGGCGATCTCACGGGCCTTCATCAACCTCAATAAAGCCGTTATGGCCAATGAAGGACGGGTGACGTCCGCGCTCAAACGCATGGTGGCCTGGGTGAGCAGCAACGCGGCGGGATGCCGGTATTGCCAGGCCCATGCCATCCGGGCAGCCGAGCGCTACGGGGCCGAGGAAGAACAATTGAAGCATATCTGGGAGTACCGCACGCATGCGGCATTCTCGGATGCGGAACGGGCGGCCCTGGACTTTGCGCTGGCGGCCTCGCAGGTACCGAATACGGTAAACAAAAAAAATGATAGAACGGCTCCATCGGCATTGGGACGACGGGGAGATCGTGGAGATCCTGGGTGTCATCTCCCTGTTCGGATACCTCAACCGATGGAATGATTCCATGGGCACGACCCTGGAAGAAGGCGCCATCGAAAGCGGGAATAAATACCTGGCAGGCTACGGCTGGGACCGGGGCAAGCACAAATAGGCCCTTTTAATTTTCTCTAATTACCCGCTTCTCAAGTTAGCAAGAAACGCAGCGCCTCCAGGGTTAGCATCCCCCAGAAGGTGCCGGTTGCCATGCTCAGGATGGCCAGTAAGACTGCATGGGGCATCCACTGCGGGCGGTAAGCTGCGGTGACTGCCGGAGCCGTTGCGATCCCCCCTACGTTGGCCATACTCGCAATGGGCACCCAGGCGGCATGCACATGAAGCAGGCGGGCCAACGCCAGCATGACTACAAAATGGCTGATCAGCCAAACCACCAGGAACCAAAAGAACCCGGGATCAAAGCTCAGGGATTCCAGCCGCAATCGGAATCCGAGAATGGCCATTACACACAGAATGGTGATGCTTCCCATACGCAGCGCAAAAGCCCGGTTCCAGCCGCGGACCCCATTTCCCAAAAGCAATCCCGCCACAGAAAGGGCGATCACTTGCAGTGCAAACCGGTCGGAGAGTGCCTGTAACAGCCATACGGTTGCGGCGATAACCAGAACCGTAAGGAGGGTGTTCGCATTTGGCGGAGTACTGTCCTGAATTTCCGGGGGAGGCGCGGTTTTGTGAATCCCAAGCCATCGGTTCACCCGGTCGCTGCGGCGGATGGCCTGGAACATGAATACCGTCCAGAGGTTGACCAGGAGCGCATCCAGCACCAGGACCGAAAGGAAGACCGATTCGGGACAGTCCGCAAGTTCCTTCAGGACCAGCTGGCTCGTACTGCCGCCGATCCAACTTCCGACCACCGGGGGCACGCCCAGCCAGTAATCCGGGTCGTCAAAAAGATCCGGGGCCTGCCCCATCAGGAGCGCCAGGGAAAGCACCAGGACAGGAAAGACAGCAATCCAGGCCGAACCGGAAACGAACAGGGCCAGGGGCCGCCAACCAACCGCCTTGAGTTTTCCCAGGGAAAGGCTGCTCATCACGGTAACGATCGCAAGGGGGATAAAGATCTTCCGGCTCCAGCCGTGGATTGGGTCCGCCGAAAAATCCCATCCGAAAATCCCGCAGACCAGCGCAGGGAACAGGTAGGCGAGCAGGATGCTCGGCACCCAGTCGAAAAAGCGCTGCAGCCAGGGGGACTGCAGCTTCCCCAACCACAGGATGGCCAAAACGGTTAGCAGGAAAATGATCCAGGGAGTCATTCGCTTGCGGACCCTTTCGGGATTCCCAAATGCAGTATCCGGCCGCCGTCACGCACCACCGGGTTGGTAGCCCGCCCAATGACAACCCCGGCTTCCTGGGCAAAATAACGCGTCAGCTCCCGGCCGAAAGGGTCCCGGAGTATGCCTATCAACTGGCCACGGGAAACGGTCGCCCCCAGCTCGGGGATCCGCTCCAACAAGCCGCCCCGGTCCGAATAGATCCAATACGAACGTTCACAGACCACGGGGTGCGAAGCTTGCTCAGGGGTGCCGGGAAGCATTCCCAGCAACTGCATCGCGGTCAGCAAACCGGTACGCCCGCGCTCGATCATTTCTTCCTGGTAAACCTGAGGGTTTCCCAGCTCTACTGTGAAACCGGGGATGCCGTTCTCCGCGGCCACAGCACGCAAAGTGCCCCCTGTATTGCCTCCTGCAGAGGCTTCGCGGCTGCTGAGCACCAGGTCGGCCCCGAACCCCAGGGCGATTTGCGCGAGGGTATCCCGGCTCAGGTCCGCCCGGATGTACAGCGAATTCTCCCGGCCGAAACTGGCGGTATGCAGATCGGCCAGGAACGATAAATGGGGCAGCACTTTGTGGGAAATCCAATAGGCCATTTGCTGGGACTCATTCCCCTCTTGTTTCCCCGGAAATACCCGGTTGAGGTCCTCCCCGTCCGGGAATTCCCTCCGGTACGCAGCCATGCCCTGCGGATTCATTCCCGGGATGGCCAGTACGGTGCCCTTGAGTTGCATAGGGTCCAGTCCATCGGCCATTTTCTGCACGGTGCGAATGCCGTTGAGCTCGTTGCCGTGTATCCCGGCGGTGATGCCCAGTACGGGTCCGGGCAGGGATCCGCGGATCAGGATCACCGGGATCACCTCTGGCCGGCCGCGGAAGTCCGTGCCAACGCTTAGCCAATACCGGCCAATCGTCCCCGGAGCTTGCTGCTCTACAGGGATTTGATCGGTTAGCTGGATTTCCGTTTCGGCTTGCTGGGCGAAACCCCAAAACGAGGCCCCGCAAAAGAGAAGGAGGAGCATTGTTTTCACTACGCGCTTGGTGAGGATGAAACAACAGGAAGGTACGCCATTTTTACATTCCGAAACCCGCAGGCATGTTTAATCGTATCAGGGGCGCCCCGCGACAACGATCACCAATTCCCCTTTGGGCGCCTTGGCCTGAAAGTGTTCCGTAATCTCGGCAAGACTGCCGCGCACGATCTCCTCGTACATTTTACTCAATTCCCGGCATACCACCGCTTCGCGTTCCGGGCCTAAATTCTCCGCCAACTGCCCCAGGGTTTTGAGTAGCTTGTGGGGGCTTTCGTAGAGGACCAGGGTACGCGTTTCCCCGGAAAGCTCTTGCAGGCGGCTTTGCCGTCCCTTTTTGACCGGCAGGAACCCTTCA
>JBNKHB010000124.1:0-7353 GCA_050290125.1 Robiginitalea sp. | reverse complement strand
CACTATATGAAAATGAAAAAAATTAACTCCGTTTAACTTTACGATGTAAACATAGCCAGGATTGACGTCGCTGCGAAGTTTTTGTTGTGAGGTGGGGAAAATCTGTTGTGAAGTGTCATTTTTAAGAAATATGACATTTTCGTGATCTTTTTCAGGGGGTCTTTATCTACTTTAGAGGAGATGTTTATGCTCATTCAAAGATCACCCTATCGGAAGTCTGTAAAAAAGATGATCCTTTGGATCGCCGCGGTGATGCTGTTCAGCTGCAGTTCTCCCGACGGGGGTGCGGAACCGGATCCCTCCGATGGTACCGGCGGAATGACGGGGATGGAAACTGAGGCGGCAGGCGAGCTAATGGGTGCCTTTATGGACGCCGCACATCCCACCAGCGGCAATGCAACGGTAAGTTCCAACCGCAAAAACCTGATGCTTACGGACTTCAAATCCGATTCGGGTCCTATTCTTGAATTGTACATCGCTTCGGATCTGGAAGCAACCGACTATGTTACCCTTGGGGAATTGCAAGGCCTTGAAGGTGACTTCACCTATCCCATTCCGGAAGGGGTCAATTTTGAAACCCATCCGTATCTGATTGTTTGGTGCGTGGAATTTCGGGTGAATTTCGGCAACGCCGAACTCCGGTAATCCCTTTGCTCAGTTTGAGACGGGTTTCCGGTCCACTGCCGAAACGATCCGTTTCAAGAACCCGTTCGCATCAAAATCCGGGCTTTCCGCGAGACCGGTCCGGACAATTACCAGGTCTTTGGAAGGAATGATGTATACGTGCTGCCCCTGGTAGCCGTTCGCGGAATAGAGATCCTCAGGTACGTCCGGGTAAGCACCGCCCCGGTTCAACCAGAAATGCGCCCCGTACTGCCCATCGGAATGCGGCGTTGGCCGGGCAACGTAATCTGCCCAATCGGATGCAAAAATGCGCCTGCCGTTCCAGTCACCCCGCCGCAGGTAGAGTAAGCCGAACCGGCCCCAATCCCTTGTAGAAGCCCATCCGAAAGAGGAACCTACAAAGTTCCCTGCCAGGTCGGTTTCGATCAGCATGGAGTGCATCCCAAGGGTATCGATCAGTTGCCGGTACGGAAAATCCAGGTAGGCCTGGTCATCCCCAAGCCGATTTCTCAGCAGGCCGGAGAGCAGGTTGCTGGTGCCCGAGGAATAATTCCAAATACTTCCCGGAGGTCCGGCAGGTTCTTTGGCTGCCTGCGGTTGTGCCATGTCCGCCGTTGTAAAAAGCATCTTGTTGACGTCTGACATCCCGCCGTAGTCCTCATCCCACTCCAAACCGCTTTGCATGCGCAACAGGTCATCCAGAGTGATGGCGGCCCTACTGTCCCCGGACCAGGCATCCAGGCCTGCCGGCTCCTCTACGGAGAGCCGGCCCTGGTATTGCAGAATGCCGTAGAGCGTAGCCAACACGCTTTTGGTCATGGACCAGCCGAGCACCCGGGTATCCGGTCCAAAACCATCCGAATATCTTTCGGCAATCAAATGATCCCTGTAGAGCACGAGGACCGTTCTGGTACGTTGCTCGTCCGGCCTATCAAAGGCATAGTCGAGGGCGACGCTCAGCGCCTTGTAGTCCACCTCGGCAAATACCGTATCCCGCGGAATGCCTTGCCCATAGGGATAGGGGAGGGTGTCCCGACGAATCGTACGGTGGGGGCGCAGCGAGGATTGAGGAACCACTGAGCCTTCCGGTATCAACGTACATCCGAGGCCCTCCCGGCAAAATGCCGTTCTGCGCTGCAGGCCGTACACCGAGGCGTCCGCTCCCGGGACTTCCTCTTCATAGGAAGCCTCGGCCAGTGAAATAAGGGGCACGTCAAAGTCATTTGTCGATACGGATTCGGCGTTTCGTTCCGTAAGGAAGACCGTGGAGGCCATATACTTGGCAGCATAACCGCTGATGATCGTCAACTTGGGATATTGCGAGCCGAGCAGGATCAGGATCACGGCCAGCAGGAGGACTAGAATGCGTAGCAATCGCTTCATTGGGCAGGTGCTTAAAACAGGGGGAAGTTAGCGATTTTGTGCCTCATCCGCCGCGGCCCGGGCGCAGCATTGGACTTCTCTCGAGAATGAAGTACATTCGTATCATGCGCCTGTACCACCGATCGATCCTTTGGGCAATATGCCTTGTTATTTCAGCAGCCTCTTGCCGAAGCGAATCTGAACCGGTGCGTTACGAATGGAAGGAATTGGAGGTAGTTGCCACAGCGTATAATTCCGTGCCCTGGCAAACTTCCGGCAACCCGAGCCTGGCGGCCTGGGGGGATACGCTGAGGCCCGGCATGAACAGTATTGCCGTTTCCCGCGACCTGATCCAGCTGGGGTTGGACCACAATACGCCGGTGCTCATAGAAGGGTTTTCCGATACCTTCTGGGTTAAGGATAAAATGAACCGGCGCTTCAAAGGCCATATCGATATTTACATGGGTGAGAACGTGAGAGAAGCAAGGGAGTGGGGCAGGCAACGCTGCCTTATCCGATACGGCATTCCTTTAACCGAGCCGCAACCGGTGGCTGATACGGATGAGTAGGGCATCATTTATCACATATGTGCTGTTGCTAGGCATGGGATCGATGTTTATAGGCGGTTGCGCTGCTTATGCGCCAACAGTATCCGACCGGCCCATTCGTTTTGACGCTGAGCGGACCGAACTTACTTCGGCCTACCTGAGGGACCGCTATGGGATCACTCAAGAAGGGATTGCCATACGTCCTCAGATGATCGTGTTGCACTGGACCGCCATCCCGGAGCTGGAAAAATCCTTTGAAGCCTTTTATCCCTCCAGGCTGCCCGATACGCGGCCGGATATCACCGGCGCCGGGTCCCTGAATGTTTCGGCCCACTACCTGGTGGACCGCAGCGGCACTATTTTCAGGCTGATGCCGGATACGGTGATGGCCCGGCACGTCATCGGACTCAACCACACGGCCATTGGCATAGAGAATGTAGGGGGTACGCCGGAAACCCCGCTGACCAAGGCACAATTGCAGGCCAATATCTGGTTAGTGCGCCAGCTGGCCAGCAAATTTCCGATCCGTTACCTGATCGGGCATTATGAATATACCGACTTTGAAGGGCATCCGCTCTGGCTTGAACAAGACAGCGGATACCGTACCGAGAAAACGGATCCCGGCCGGGATTTTATGCGCCAGATCAGGCGCCAGGTTCGTGACCTCAAGTTGGAAGCCTCACCCAAAACCAGTAACACTCCATGAAAAAACTAGTACTCTTACTAATCTTTAGCTGTACTGCTTTGGCTTGTGCGCAGACCGAAGCCTTTACCCAGCGGTTTTACGAGACTTATGAGACCTACCGGGAACCATCCCTGGGAAAACGGCGAATTAAGCACGAAGACCTGCAACCCCTGATCGATAAGGTTGCCGGGCAAGAGGGATTCAGCGTGCGGCAGGTGGGTACCTCCATCGAAGGCAGGGCCTTACGGCTGATCAGCGTGGGGTCCGGAGCCACCGATGTATTTCTTTGGTCCCAGATGCACGGGGACGAACCCACCGCCACGCAGGCCATATTCGACATCCTGAATTTTCTGGTCGCAGAAGAGTTCAGGGAGGAAAAGGAAGCCTTGCTGGACAGCGTACGGCTGCATTTCCTGCCGATGCTGAACCCGGACGGAGCCCAGGTCTTCCAACGCCGCAATACCCTGGGCATCGATGTTAATCGGGATGCCCTCCGGCTGCAATCGCCGGAAGGCAGGACGCTGAAGCGGGTTCGGGACAGTCTCGACGCCGAATTCGGCTTTAACCTGCATGACCAAAGTATGTACTACAATGCGGAGCTCACACCCAAACCGGCTACCATATCCTATCTGGCGCCGGCCTATAATTATGAAAAGGACATAAATGAGGTACGGGGCAGGGCCATGCAAGTCATCGGTTACATGAACCGCATCATTCAGCAGTACGCCCCGGGACAAGTGGGTAAGTATAACGACGATTTTGAACCCCGTGCTTTCGGGGACAACATTCAGAAATGGGGCACGAGCGCCATCCTGATCGAATCCGGCGGCTACCCCGGCGACCCCGAAAAACAGGAGATCCGCAAACTCAACTACGTCTCCATCTTATCGGCCATCTACGCGATCGCCTCGGGCAGCTACAAGGAGGTACCTCTGAGCGCCTATGAGGAAATCCCTGAAAACGACCGCAAACTCTTTGACCTGAAGATCGAGCAGGTGCAATATCCGCTCCTGGGGCAAACCTATCGGATCGATCTGGGCATCCAGCGCTTTGAGGTGGAGGCGGATAGTTTTACGGATTTCTGGTACAGCAGCAGGATCGTGGACCTTGGGGACCTGAGTACCTTTTACGGGTACCGGACCCTGGACGCTTCCGAATTGACGCTGGGGGCCGGCAAGGTCTATCCGGAGGTGCTGGCGGATATAAACGCAGCGTCCAAACTGGATTTCAGGGAATTGCTCCGAAAGGGGATCACCTATGTGCGACTGGAGAAGTTACCCGCAAACCGGCCGGCATCGCCCTATCCGGTTCACCTGGTCTCTAAGGGCTATCAGGTTCCGGAAGCCCGATGGCAGGTAGGGGATAACCCCACATTCCTATTGTGGAAGGGCGATACGCTCCGCTACACCGTGGTGAACGGCTTCCTCTATGACCTTGAACAACCGGGAGAAAAGGGAAAGAACAGTATGATCTACCGATGACGGACTAATATCCGAAGCTGAACTGGAACTGTTGCCCGTATATCAACAAGGCTGCCAACATCGTCAGCAACGTAAGTACGATGGCCAGGAAAAGGCTGATGATCAATCTTCGCACCCACTGGTTGAGGGGTCCGATAGCGCTTTGGTTTACAATTTGGTTGAGAACATCCATGATTGACAAAATTAAGTTTGACTTGTCGTTGTTTTTAGGATGGATGTATAGGCGGGCTGTGTATGGGTATAACAAGTACCGTACCAATTACCCTACCTCCTGACCGTTTAAGGTGAAGAACTTTTCGTTAAAGCGCTTGAAAAGCACAAATAAAAAAGCCCCGGAGTCCGGGGCTTTGGTATCTTTTAAGCAGGGCTTATTCGCAACCCGCCGTAAAGCCGGAGGCATTGAAGCTGGTTTGTACCCCGCCCTGCCGCGCACCTTGCTGGGCCCGGATCACCAGGTTGCTGGTACCGCTGCCGTCCCGCTTGGGGCTGCAGTATTCGAATAGATAAAAGCTGTTGGCCCGTTCGGACACTTTTTGCGACAGTTGGTTGAAGGTGGTCTCCAACTCCTCTTTATTGCCGGCAAAGACGCTGAAGGTCTTGCCGATCTGCTCCAAAACCTCACTGTCGATCTCGGCGCCGAGGCCGATGGTGAAGTAGGAGATGTTCGAGTCCGCCTTGTCCACAGCCTCAAGGGCCTGGCTTTCCGGATACCGCGATGCCTGGTCGGTACCGTCGGTAAAGATGACAACGGAAGCGGCCCCGATGGTGTTGTTCTGCACGCTGGCGTCCAGCAGGTCTTCGGCAATGTCCGTACTCTTGATTACGGCACCATACAGGTCCGTGGACGGATCGTTGCTAATATCAGATCCGATGGCTTCTACAGCTGCGATCAATTCCGATTTATCGGACGAAAGCGGATGTAGCACGTGCAATTCGTCTTCGCCGTCAAACCAGTAAATGGCCATGGTAAAGGAAGGCGTGGGTACGGACGGCATCACATTGTCGATAAAACTGGCCGAGGCGGATTTCAGCTCGCTCAGGCTGCTGCTCAGTACGCTGTTGCTAAGATCCAATACCAGCAAGGCGTGATTGGTGAATATTTGTGAATTCGGTGATATCCTTGCGAAGGATTCGGAAGCCGAAATGGAATTAAAACAATCGTCGTTCCGCCCCTGCTCGTAGATCGAGAAGTTGCTGGCCGTCAGGCCTGCCACCGGGTTGCCCAGATCGTCCGATACCCGGAAGAAAACCGAGACCTTGCCCGGCAGGGTGGTATATTGGTCCTGGATGGACAGGATAAGTTCGTTGGTCCCGAAATCCAGGCAGTCATCCACCGGTTTGCCCAATCCCAGGTCTCCGGTCTTATTCAGGTCCAGGCTTACATCGTCGTCGGCATTCCCGCAGCTAACCACCAACCCCAGGCTGGCAAAAAGTACTACGGTGTAAAGCAGTTTCATTTTCATGGTTCTATTGATTTCCAAGGAAAACGGAGATTTCCCCATCCTAGTATGGAGTTCTGTGAATTTCCCCAACACCTGTAATTACCAAACATCGGAAAAGCGCAAAATCGGTTTCACAGCAAAACGTTAATTCCTTTAGGAATCCTTGATTTTTTGGTACTTTTAGGGCAGTAGGAACCGGGGTCGGGCCCATAGCCCGCCCGTATGTAGCAAGCGATTATATGACGATTCTGCTTTTTGGGGTTACCCGCGATATTGTCGGTAACGGCTCCCTGTCCATACCCCTGGGCAAAGCATCCGGCCTGAAAACCGTACAGGAGCTTAAAAGTTACCTGGGTGAAGTATATCCGCCCCTGAGCGAACTGTCTTCCCTGGCGGTTGCGGTAAATAAAGCCTATGCAAGGGACGAGGACCCCATTACGAATTTTGACGAAATAGCCCTGATACCGCCCGTATCAGGAGGGTAAGGACAATATGCTCATAGACAATCACAATCGGGTAGTCAATTATGCCAGGCTGGCGGTTACCGACCGTTGCAACCTGCGCTGTAATTATTGCATGCCCGAACACGGCATTGATTTTGTCCCCAGGAAGGAGTTGTTGAGCATTGCCGAACTTAGGCATGCCTGCGAACACCTGGCGGCTCTTGGCGTGGATAAGATCCGGATAACCGGAGGCGAACCCTTTGTACGCAAGGACCTGATGGTACTGCTGGAACACCTGGCCGGAGACGAGAGGCTCAGGGAAGTATCCATCACGACCAATGCCACCCTAATCGGACCGTATATCGAACGGCTGGCTGAGCTGGGTATCCATGGAGTAAACGTCAGTATGGATGCCATTCGCCCGGAAACCTTTGCCCGCATCACCCGCCGGGATCAGTTCGCTACGGTTTATGAAAACCTGATGCGCCTTTTGGAAACGGACATCGAAGTACGGATCAATTATGTGGTGCTCGAGGGGCAGAACATCTCCGATATCCACGAGATGATGGAGTTTCAACGCAGCTATCCGGTAAACGTGCGTTTTCTGGAAGAAATGCCCTTTAACGGCGGGACAAGAGACTTTAAACGGCTGGGCTGGAACCACAAGAGGATCCTGGAGCACATCCGCGAGCGTTATCCCGACTTCGAACAATTACCGGCCCCGATGACATCTACCTCTGTCAACTATAAGATTCAGGGACATAGGGG
>JBNKHB010000123.1:0-7377 GCA_050290125.1 Robiginitalea sp. | reverse complement strand
GGGGTATCACCCGGATTGGAAAAGCCTGATCTTTAATTACGGCCGCAACGAGGTACGCGCCTTTCTGATCAGCAATGCCCTGTTTTGGCTGGAGCACTACCACGTGGATGGGCTGCGGGTGGACGCGGTGGCATCCATGCTCTACCTGGACTATTCCCGCGAGGAGGGCGAGTGGGAGCCGAATATGTTCGGGAATAACGAACACCTTGAGGCCATTTCCTTTATCCGGGAACTCAATACCGAAGTGTATGGTAGTTTCCCCGGGGTACAGACCATCGCCGAGGAATCCACCGCCTTCTCCATGGTGAGTAAGCCGGTGAACATCGGTGGGCTGGGCTTCGGCATGAAATGGATGATGGGCTGGATGCACGATACCCTGGAGTACTTCAAGAAAGAACCCGTTTACCGGAAGCACCACCAGAACGACATCACCTTTAGCATGACCTATGCCTTTACGGAGAACTTCATGCTGCCGTTCTCTCACGATGAGGTAGTATACGGCAAGCAGTCCTTGTTGTACCGCATGCCCGGGGACGAGTGGCAGCGCTTTGCCAACCTGCGGCTGTTGTTCGGTTATATGTTCACGCACCCGGGAAGCAACCTGCTCTTTATGGGCGGGGAATTCGGACAATCCTCCGAATGGAATTTTCAGCAAAGCCTGGACTGGCACCTGCTTCAATACGACTTCCACAGCGGCGTCCAGCAATTGGTAAAGGACCTGAATGCCTTGTATCGCAGCCAACCGGCCCTGTATGAAAAACAGTTCAGCCCGGAGGGTTTCCAGTGGATCGACTACGGGGATGCCGAAAATTCGGTGCTCACCTATATCCGCAAGGGACACGCCAATAAGGACGATCTGATCATAGCCTGTAATTTTACGCCGGTCCCCAGGAAAGGGTATCGCATCGGTGTACCCAAGACCAGGCAGCTCAAGGAGATCTTCAATAGCGATGCCGAGACCTACGGAGGCAGCGGCATGTTGAATGAAACGGCAAAGATCAGCAAGACCCCCTGGCACGGCTATGAAAGGTCCATCGAAGTGGACCTGCCGCCCCTCGGCATCGTGGTATTCCGCTAATTGCACCACCGCAATCGTTATCGTTCATATTTTGGCGGCCGGATTGTTTCGGTATATGCCGCTAATGTCTTTCTTTTGTTAGGCTGAAATAACCCGCCTATGATTACCAATACCGAATTGGAATACAAGGGGAACCTGTATCCCAACCAGGTAGTGGAATACAAGTCCGACTCAGGAAAGTTCTATTTCACTACCGATAACGGAGTGATCCTTGAGATCACCGTTCTTCGCAATAGCGTACTGCGATTCCGATACGCCACCGATTATAACTTTGAACCCGACTTTTCGTATGCCATCGCGCCGGATGCCAGCCGGGGTTATAACGAACTCAAGGAAGAAGAGACAGAAACCGATTACCGCATTATTACCTCGAGGGTGCAGGTGCTGGTGGATAAGAAAAGCCTGCGCGTGCAGATCTCGGACCCGGAAGGGGATATCATCAATGAAGATGAGCTGGGCTTTCACTGGGAGGAAAATTATGCCTTCGGGGGGAATACCGTCAAGATGAGCAAGATCACCCAGGCCTCCGAGAGCTTCTATGGCATGGGCGATAAGGCAACCCATACCAACCTCAAGGGCCGTCGGGTGAACAACTGGGTCACCGACCAGTACGCCTACGGCAAGGAACAGGATCCGCTGTACAAAGCGATTCCTTTCTTTATTGGCCTTCACGGAGGCAAGGCGTACGGCATCTTTTTCGATAATTCCTTCTGTACCCATTTTGACTTTTCACACGAGCGCCGGAATGTGACCAGTTTCTGGGCGGACGGGGGAGAGATGAATTACTATTTCTTCTTCGGCCCGGCCATTTCCAAAGTGGTCCAGAATTATACGGACCTGACGGGAACCCCGGAATTGCCCCCGCTCTGGGCCCTGGGTTACCACCAGTCCAAATGGAGCTACTACCCGGAAAAACGGGTGAAGGAACTGGCAAAGACCTTCCGGAGGCTGAAAATACCCTGCGATGCCATTTATCTGGACATCGACTATATGGATGGATTCCGCTGTTTTACCTGGGACAAGAAACGTTTTCCGAACCCCAAGAAAATGATCGGGGAACTGGAGGCGGACGGTTTTAAGACGGTGGTGATGATCGACCCCGGCATTAAGATCGACCGCAAGTACTGGGTGTACCGGGAAGGCTTGAAGAAAAACTACTTCTGCAAGCGGGCGGACGGCCCCGTGATGACCGGAAAGGTCTGGCCCGGCCCCTGCGTTTTTCCCGACTACACAGATCCGAAGGTCCGGGAGTGGTGGGCCGGCCTCTATGAGGATTTTATCAAGGAATCCGGCCTGCACGCCGTCTGGAACGATATGAACGAACCGGCCGTGATGGAGGTGCCAACCAAGACCGCCCCGCTGGATATGCGGCATAATTACGATGGCCACCCCTGCAGCCACAGGAAAGCCCACAATGTATACGGCATGCAGATGGTGCGGGCCACCTATGAAGGGGTCAAGAAACACGTATTCCCTAAGAGGCCGTTCGTTATTACCCGTGCCGCCTATGCCGGCACGCAGCGCTATTCCTGCACCTGGACCGGCGACAACGTGGCCACCTGGGAACATTTATGGATCGCCAATGTCCAGGTACAGCGGATGTGCATGAGTGGGTATTCCTTTGTGGGCTCCGATATCGGCGGTTTTGCCGAACAGCCCAATGGGGAGCTGTTTGCCCGTTGGGTGCAGCTCGGGGTCTTCCACCCGTTTTGCCGGGTGCACTCCAGCGGCGACCACGGCGATCAGGAGCCCTGGAGCTTTGACGACGAGGTTACCGCGATCGTTAGGAAATTCATCGAACTGCGCTATCAGTTGCTGCCGTATCTCTATACCATGTTCTGGAAATACGTCAAGGAGGGCGTACCCATGCTCAAATCCCTGGTATACTACGATCAGGAAGACACCCAGAATCATTTCCGCACCGACGAATTCATTTTCGGGGAGCATTTCCTGGTCTGCCCGATCCAGGAACCCAATGCCAAGGGACGCCGGATGTATATCCCCAAAGGCAAATGGCACAATTATTGGACCGGAGAGATCGTAGAGGGCGGAAGCGAGAAATGGGTGGTCGCCGACATTGACAAGATCCCGATCTTTATCAAGGAAGGCGCCATCATTCCCAAGTATCCGGTACAACAATACGTAGGCGAGAAGACCATCGAAAAGATGGTGCTGAATGTGTACTACAAGCAGGGTATTGAACTCTCCACCCTCTATGAAGATGCCCAGGACGGCTATGATTATAAGAAAGGCGGCTACAGCGCTCGCAATTTCAGGCTCAGCGGGAAGGAAAAGGAGCTGATCATCCAGCAGTTTAAGGATGGCTCCTATATCACCCCGTACAAAACCTTCGAAGTGCACCTGATCGGCCTGCCGTTCAAGATCAAAAGCATTGAACTGGACAACGAGGTGGTGCCGCTTAAGGACCTGCGCCTGAACGGGGAGAACACCATTGAAATAAGCAAAAATTTCAGCGAATTGCATCTCATAGGGAAGTAGATTTTCGTAATTTTCCTCGAATGCTAACCCTAAAATGTGTGTTATGAGAAAACTCGGAATCGCACTCTTGCTCGTTCTGGCCGTAGCGGCTTGTAAGACCAATCCGTTCACCGGAAAGAGCACCCTGAACTTCTATCCGAACAGCCAGATCTTCCCCATGGCCTTTGCCCAGTACGACCAGTTCCTGGAAGAAAACCAGGTGGTGGACAATACTTCCGAAGCCCGGATGATCGAAAATGTCGGGAAGCGGATCGCTACTGCGGCCGAGCGCTGGTTGTCCGCCAACGGGCATCCGGGATACTTGCAGGATTACCGCTGGGATTACAACCTGGTTAAGGATACAACGGTGAACGCCTGGTGCATGCCCGGCGGTAAAATCGTGTTTTACAGCGGGATCATGCCCATCTGCCAGGGGGAAACCGGAGTGGCGGTGGTAATGGGTCATGAGGTGGCCCATGCGCTCGCCGACCACGGGGCCCAGCGCATGAGCGCGGGTACCTTGCAGCAAATTGGGGCCGTGGCCGTAAATGTCGCCGTAAACGACCCGCAGAAGCGCAATGCCTTCATGCAAGCGTATGGCGTGGGCTCTACTGTCGGGCTCATGCTGCCCTTCAGCCGCAGCCATGAGACCGAGGCCGACCTGATCGGCATCCAGTTGATGGCTATTGCCGGATATAACCCGGACGAGGCAGCCGAACTTTGGAAACGGATGAAGGCCCGCGGCAGCGGTGCACCGCCCGAATTCCTGAGCACGCACCCCTCCAGCGATACACGTATTGCCAACCTCACCAAATGGGCACCCATGGCCCGGGAAGAGGCGCGCAAATTTGGCGTGACCAGTTTTGATTAGGCAGCAAGCGCCGGATTTATCGTATATTGAAAACCATTCACAGGCTGAATGGTTTTTTTATGGCTAAAGCGTTCGCACTGAAGGGAAGCAGGAAGTTACTGAATGCCTGGGCGTTTTACGATTGGGCCAATTCCGTATACAGCCTCGTCATCGCCTCTGCCATCTTTCCCATCTATTACGGAGCCCTTTTCAGGATGGCAGATATTGAGGAAGTTGCCGTCTTCGGCGGCAGCATTGCCCGCGCTCCCCTGATCTCTTACGTTACCTCGGCCGCCTTTGTCTTTATCGCGCTGATCACTCCCTTACTTTCCGGGATCGCGGACTACCTCGGAAACAAGCGGGTATTCATGAAATTCTTCTGTTACCTGGGGGGCTTCTCCTGTATCGGCCTCTACTGGTTTTCCCTTGAGAACATCTACCTGGGGTTACTGTTCTATTTCCTTGGGCTGGTGGGCTTCTGGGTAAGTTTTGCCATCAACAATTCGTACCTGCCGGATATCGCGTACCCGGAACAGCAAGACGGGGTAAGCGCCAGGGGCTATTCCCTGGGTTATATCGGCAGTGTGATCTTGCTGCTGCTCAACCTGGCCATGGTATTGCAGCCTGCTACCTTCGGCATCGCTGATACCGAAGCGCAGCCCGCCGAAATCCTCGCCATGCGCTATTCCTTTGTCAGCGTAGGGATCTGGTGGATGCTCTTCAGCCAATACACTTTTTATCACCTCCCCAAGGGCTATAAGCGCGAAGGCCAGCGTACCCATATCATATTCAACGGCTTCCGGGAATTACAGAGCGTATGGAAGCAACTAAAACAAACCCTGCAGCTCAAACGCTACCTGGGGGCGTTTTTCGTTTACAGCATGGCCGTCCAGACCGTGATGCTGATCGCCACATATTTCGGGGAGGAGGAGATTGCCTGGGGATCGGACCAGGAACGCACCACAGGCCTGATCGTAAGCATATTGGTTATCCAGGTGGTGGCCATCGCAGGAGCTACCTTAACGGCTCGTGCGTCGAAGGCCATCGGTAACATTAGTACCCTGGTGATCATCAACGGCTTTTGGCTGCTCATTTGTATATACGCCTACTTCCTCACCAGCCCCATGGACTTTTATATTGCCGCCAGCCTGGTCGGCTTGGTGATGGGAGGGATCCAGGCGCTTTCCCGTTCCACTTATTCCAAATTGCTGCCGGAAACCACGGACACCACGTCCTTCTTCAGTTTTTACGATGTGGCTGAAAAGATCGGCATCGTCATCGGCACGTTCCTGTACGGCATGGTCGCCCAATTTACCGGGAGCATGCGCAACGCTACCATTTTCCTGGGGATCTTTTTCCTGCTGGGCATCCTGCTGCTGCTGAGGGTCCCCAAACAGCACTGATTTCTTAATCAAAAACCCCGGAGACAGGCACTGGCCCGTTCCGGGATTTCCGAGATGTGAAACAGCGGGTAACTGATTCGTTTTCTGATGGGGAAGCTTAACTTTTTACGATGTCGCCGGAACCCGACGACTTGGAATCCACCCGCGAGGGATTGCCCCGGTAGTGAATGTCCCCCGATCCGGAAACCCGGGCCGTCAGGGATTCCTTCGCGGTAACGCGGATGTCTGCCGAACCGGAGACCGTCGCTTCCACGTGATTGGCCTCCAGGTCGTAGGCCTTTACATCCCCGGAACCGGAGATCCTGATCTCCACCCGGTCCGCCGAACCGCTGAGTTCGATATCCCCCGAGCCCGAGAGCGAAGCCTCTACCTCGTTCGCATCCAATTGCAGGCTGATGTCGCCGCTACCGGACATGCCGGTGTGAAAATGATCCGAGCGGATCCGCGTCTTGCCCCGAATATCTCCCGAGCCAGAAAGGGTAACCTCGTCCAGTTCGTCCACCGGGACGGTGACCAGGATGCCGCCGCCGTTCCAGGAAGAAGGCTGCAGGTTATATCCTTTTTCGGTTTTGATCCTCAGTACGCCGTCCTTTACTTCCGTAATCACGTGCTCCAGGAGGTTTTCCTCCCCTCGCAGGGTGATCTCTCCAACGGATCCGGAGACCAGTTCTACGTCAAACCAGCCGGCAAGGGAAACCCCTTCGTAAGATCCGACACTGCGGTTTTCCGTTACGGTATTGCCGTTGCCTTTGACCCGTTTCCCCCATTGTCCGTTAACGTTGCAGGCAACGAGCAGCAGGGCTGATAGTATGAGTGGTAATCTTTTCATTTGTTCCAAATTTTATGGTTGTTATTGATGTGCTGTGCCTTCGGTTAGCTCTTGCGGACATTCCCTGCGCCAGAGGCCTTGCTTTCCAGTTTTTCCGGATTCCCCTTGTACTTTAGGTCTGCCGCCCCCGACACGTTTGCCTTAAGTTGTTGGCTGACCTGTACCTCGGCATCTGCCGATCCGGAGATTTCAGCGTCAACCGCTTCAGCTTCCAGTTCAAATGCATTCAGGTCCGAAGCGCCTGATCCCTGAATGCGGAACGAGCCTGCGCTGCCGCGCAATTTCAAGTTGCTTGCCCCGGATAGCTCTGCCTGCAGATCGCCGGTCTCCAGATCCAGCCGTGCATCGGAAGCCCCGGACATACTGGCCTTAAAGCGATCCGACTTGAGCCGGGTTTCCCCGATGACGTCACAAGCACCGCTTACGTCCAGCGCTGATATCTCGGAGACAGGCACACGTACCTTCAGGCCGCCGGTATTTCTCCCGGTATTCAGTTGGAACCCTTTGCGGAACTTGATGTGAAGTCGGTCGCCCCGGACTTCGGTTACTACGTATTCCAGGAGGTTCTCCTCGCCTTCGAGGCTAAGCTGGCCCTCGACGCCATCTATCAGGTATACGGTAAATGCGTTGGATACCGAGATAGCGTCGTAGGAGCCTACCGAGCGGGTTTCCGTTGTGACGTTCCCATTGCCCCGGACCTTTTTGCCCCATTGGGCGCTCAGGCCTCCTGCGGCCATCA
>JBNKHB010000122.1:0-7398 GCA_050290125.1 Robiginitalea sp. | reverse complement strand
GCGGGTGCTTCCAGAGGATTAGAAGAAAAAATAAAATAAAGAGCGGGGTCCAGGTGGAAATATTGGTCACGGCAGACCAAAATGCATCGTAACGCTCAATGCCGAGCCCGTTCAGATAAACGAAGGTCTCCTGGTCCCATTGCAGAATTCTTTCAAGCATGCGCGCTTATTTGCGGCTGATGGTGCCGCCGACATCCTCCAGGTTTTTCTTCACCTCCTTGAGATCCTGTTCGATCTCCTTGGTGAATGAAGTGTCGATGCCTTGCTTTTCCGCGCTCTTGTGGATTTCGCGCTTAATGTCATCCGTGGCATCCTTTAACTGGCGCATGCCCTTTCCCAGGCCTTTGGCAATTCCGGGTATTTTATCCGCACCAAACACCATCACCACGATAAAGAGGATGAAGAAGATCTCCGCCCCGCTTATAAAAAGTATACCCATTACCATAAAACAAATATACGCAAGAATCCATGCCAAATAAAAAAAGTCCCGGCTCGTGCAGCCGGGACTTTAATTCTATTGCAGGCAATTATTTTCCCTTGATGTTCTCCTTGAACTGTTCGAATTCGGAAGGGGCTTGCTCCTTGGGCCAGCTGTTGTTCTCCGTATCGATGTCGGCAGTTTCCGCATCCGGATCCACCAGGATCCCGACCAGCTCCGCCTCCGAAGAGATCACCCGGCTTACCTCCTTGTCGTTCTTCCTCCAGATCTCCGGCGGGTAGGTGACCCGCTCGGTGCTGCCGTCGGCATAGGAATACTCCACGATCAGCGGCATGGGCACGCCTCCCGGCTTGTCAAAAGTAACCTCGTAGAAGTATTTGGGTTCCTTGACCTGGGCGCGTTCTTCTGCTGTCATATTGTCCATCATGAACTCGGCCAGGGACTGGGAAACCTCGGAGGGCTTGCGGCCTTTCAGGTCCGGGTCGTAATCCTCGCTGTCCTCTTCGGCCAGGTAGATCAGCGGCGGAAATTGGTCCAGCGTCATGCCGTTGTTCGACAAATATTCCTCCATTTGTTTGGTGGGTTTGTCGGATACGTAGTATTTCTTAACGCCCTTAACCCCGATGTCCACATAATCCGTGGTATAGAACCACGCCCTCCAGTACCAATCGAGATCTACTGCAGAAGCGTCTTCCATGGTGCGGAAGAAGTCTTCCGGGGTGGGGTGCTTGAATTTCCAGCGCTGCGCATAGGTCTTAAAGGCATGGTCAAAAAGCTCACGGCCCATGACCGTCTCGCGGAGGATGTTCAGCGCAGTGGCCGGTTTGCCATAGGCGTTCGGCCCCAGCTGATATACGTTCTCAGGATTGGACATGATCGGCGCTAAAAAGTTCTGGTCTCCGGCCATGTAGGGGACGATCTTGGCGGGATCCCCGCGACGCGAAGGATACTTGTCGTTCGGCGCGATCACCTGGGGATTGGCCTCCCCGAATTCCTGCTCGGCCATATACTGCATAAAGGTATCCAGGCCTTCGTCCATCCAGCCCCACTGGCGCTCGTCGGAGTTTACGATCATCGGGAAGAAGTTGTGGCCCACCTCGTGGATGATCACCGAGATCATTCCGAATTTCACGCGGTCGGAATAAGTACCGTCCTCGTTGGGGCGCCCGTAATTCCAGCAAATCATCGGGTATTCCATCCCCTGGTTCTTGGCGTGGACGGAAATAGCCTTGTGGTACGGGTAATCAAAGGTGTGTGCCGAATAACTCTTCAGGGTACTGGCAACAACCTTAGTGGATAGTTCTTCCCAAAGCGGGTTCCCTTCCTTGGGATAGAGGGAAACGGCCATTACATCCTTGCTGCCGATCTTAACGGCCATCATGTCCCAGATGAATTTCCGGGAAGTGGCAAAGCCGAAATCCCGTACGTTCTGGGCTTTGAACTCCCAGGTCTTCGTATCCTCTGCAAATCCCTTTTCGGCCGCCTCGGCTTCCTGCTGGTTGACAATCATCACAGGGGTGTCATAGGTCTTTTTGGCCAGCTCATAGCGCCGCATCATCTCGCGGGAGAAGACCTCCTTGCGGTTTTGCAGCTCTCCGGTGGCGTCCAGCACGTGGTCTGCAGGCACTGTTATCTTTACGTCGTAATTCCCGAAAGGCAGGGCAAACTCGCCACTCCCCCAGAACTGGTGGTTCTGCCATCCTTCCACATCGCTGTACACGGCCATGCGCGGAAAGAACTGTGCGATCACATAGGCACGGTTCCCGTCGGCCGGGAAATATTCGTAGCCCGAACGCGCCCGGTCTACCGTGTGGTCCGGTATGTTGTACCACCACTTGACCGAAAACGACATGCTGGCACCGCTCGCCAGCGGTTGCGGGATATTTACCCGCATCATGGTCTGGTTGATGGTATATGGGATCGCTTTTCCATTGGCATCTTGCACATATTCAATGTTAAAGCCGCCATCAAAAGCATCCTTCAGATAGCTTTGATCAAAAGATTCGGCACGATAGGCAATCGGCAAGGAATTCCCGTTGCGCAGCGGGGATTTGGAATCCTTTGTGCGGACATTCTGATCGAGTTGTACCCAAAGGTATTCCAGCTCGTCAGGGGAATTGTTGTAATAGGTGATGGTCTCTTCACCGTAGATCTTGGCGTTCTTGTCGTCCAGGGTAATATTCATGTTGTAATCGGCCCGTTGTTGGTAGTAATCGGGGCCCGGGGCTCCGGAAGCGGAGCGGTAGGTATTGGGGGTGGCAAATTCCTGGTAGAGCTGACGGAATTTACTCTGGTTGATATGTCCCTGGGGTTTCTCGGCCGCCGGCGCTTCTTCGGTGCCTTCCTGGGCAAATAAAACGGTCCCTGAAAGAAACAACACCGCGGTCATCACATGTTTGAATCGTAACATATATAGCTTCATTTTTAATGCGCGAAAATTAACTTTTTTAGACCGAAATGTTAGGAACGGTTATAAGTTTAACATTCCTTTAGGACGCTCGCGGATGAGCACCCAGCTCTTCTTTTCACCCAGAACTTTCAGGTGTACCAGGTTCTTTTGTTCCTCGAATAAATCGGTGAGCATTTCATTGCGGATCTCCACGGATTTGAGGGACTCCTCCGGGATATCCTCCACCTCCAGAAAAAAGACCACCAAATCATTCTCATAGCGCTTACCCAAATACTTGCAAGTCCGCTCCTCCCCGTTTACCGACACCGAAAATTTGGAGTTGAAGTAGCGCTCCAGATGGTCGTCGGACAGGGGAGATTCCTCATCCGTGCCCAGGCCGGCATCCAGCCCATAGCGTTTTTCCAGCAGCTCCTCCATATCGTCCACGAAGAGCCGGCTGACGATCTGCAGGGATTGTGCCTCGGCGGAATACTCCACATTGGTCACGCTGACGTAGAATTTATGTGCGCCGGTAAAGGCAAACAGCGGAAGCACTAAGAGCAGCAACAAGCTAAGTCGGGTTTTCATACCGTGCATCTTTGGGTTCAAAAGTAACAAATCCCGTGCCAGGAAGGGCGGCCTTAGTCCAACCCGTTGTTGGTCCGGTACTCCCCGCTTTTTCTTCGTAAAAAGGCCCAGACGCGCAAGCGGTCCCCGGAATCGGCAACCTCCTGAAAAACGGAATCCACTTCGCAGTAATACATAAAGTCCGGGATGCGGGGCTGCGGAATGCCCAGTTCGTGGATAAACACCGAATCCGGAAAACGGGAGCGCATATCCATGGCCTTCTGATACGAACGCTCAAGGGCCAGTTGCTTTTTGAGCATCCGGGTGCGGCCGGTAAAATAATTCAGTATCGGGTTAAGCGGGACGATACCGCCCCCCGTGGTCGCCTCATTAAGGAGTTTTTCGGTATGGGTCCGGCGGGTGGCATAGGCATTGGGCAACCCCAGGGAATATGCGGTGACCCGCTGTTTTTCAGGCAGGCGGCCCAGGTCGTTGTCCAGGTCCCCGCTCAGGTCAAATGGCGTGACAACCACCTCATCCAGTTCATTGACGAAGGGTTCCATCGGGACCCCAAGCGGCAGCCCCCCCAGCAAGGCTTCAGCCACTACCAACGTCTTGCGGCGGTATCTTACGGCAGAAAACAGAAGGGTATCCCCGGCAATGGCACCTATAGCAAAGAAACCGGCTTCATCCGAAATGGTGGCGGTCGCTGCCGTGAGGTTCAGCACGTGCACGTCGGGAATACCGCTCGGGCCTTCCACTACCTGTCCGCGCAGACGCACTTCGCCCTGTCGCTCCGCCTGGGCCCGTGCAGGGAGGGCCAGTAGGATCAGCCCTGCAACCAGCGCAAGTGGTAGCTTAGTCCTCGTCCAGCGAACGGCGATACGCCTCACTTTCGGTAACCAGAAAATCGATCAATTCAAACTCGTGGTCCTTGCGCAACAAGGTACGGGAAGGCAGTTGCGCGTCCACGTGATCCAGGAAGTCCGGGATCTGGTCCTGGGATATCTGCAAATCACGGACAAAAAAGCTGTCGTCATAGATCTGTCGGATAACGGCGCTGGGCAGGAGTTCAACCGTTTGGTTCGCGCCGTCGTTTTGTAAAGTGCCGGCCAACAGCTTAAAGATGTTGACAAAATTGAGGCCGTATTTCATGCCGCGCTCGGTCTCGTCCAGGGCAATGTTCTCAATCTCCGTGGTCTCGTCCGTATCGTAGTCGTAGTCCCTGAAATCCTCGTTTTGCAACCTCAGGAATTCCTGTTGTTCTTCCGGCCGTACAGTAATTTCATCCAGTTGGGTCACCTTCTCGTTTACCTCAACTACCAGGCGGTTCCGTCGCAGGATTTCCTGGTCGACGCGTACAATCTGCAATTGGTAGTTCAATGCCATGAAAATGAGCTCGTCCCCTTCCTGGACGGGGATGGCAAACTGCCCCCGATGGTCGGTGATCGTAGCGGTTCCGGCGGTGGAATTGATCACGTTCTCGTTCGGCACCGGGCTGTTCAGGTAGAGCACGGTCCCCCGAAGCAGGTTGCGGTCCTGATCCTGCGCCCGGAGCGCTCCGAGGCAGGCAGAAACCAACAGGAAAAGGATGGCTTTTTTCATAGGATCATACAGCGAAATCCGTATAAAGAAAGTGCAAGTGCGGCTAAAAAAAAACCGCGGGGCCATAAACTTATGTTAACACCTTAGTCAAAGCCCATAAAAACAGGCAATTACCGCTTTGAAACTGCAGCCCGAACCCCCTCCTTCGGACCCTGATAACAGCAGGGACCCCATTCAACCTAAAAAGCGGCAATTCCGCCTAAAATATCAGGGGGTTTTCGACAGAAGTTTAACTTTGTCCGACAGGCTGCTCCGCTGCCCCAATCCGGCCCTTAAAGGCCCGTAAAAGAACACACTTATGAGAATGCGCAACCTCCTGCCGTTGGCCGGCATGCTGATGCTGGGCCACCTTGCCACCGCCCAGGTAAAAATCGGCGACAACCCGCAAAATATTGACCCTGCCTCCCTGCTGGAACTGGAAAGTTCGGACCGGGTGCTGGTGATCACAAGGGTTAGCACGACCCAGATGAATGCCATCAATCCGTCCCTGGGGGCCATCGTCTACAATACGGATGCCCAATGCCTGTTCTATTACGACGGCACGGAGTGGCGCAATATCTGCGAATCCCTGCCGGTGGAGTTTACGGCCGAGGCGATCGTGAATGTGGCCCCAACCATCGTCATCACCGAAACGGGCGACCAGGTGAATTTTGAGGTGGGCGAAATTCGAGGCACGAACATTCTGGATTTCTCAATCGGCAGCCAGGACATCCAGAACAACTCCATCAATTCGGACAAGCTGGCGCCGAATTCGGTGGGCACCGAGGAGTTGCAGGACAATACCATAACGGATGCGGAACTGGACTATGCGGCGGTAACCCTGGCGGATTTTACGAATGATGCGGGCTTTATTACGGCTGCGAACCTGGTAAGCGGAGATCCGGGTAACGACCTGACGGCCGGAGCGGACAATGGGGTATATTTTGACGCGGAATCGCTGGAGGTAATGATTTTTGACAACGCCGATGATATCGCCGCCAATGCCGCAGCCATCGCGGCAGACGGGGATACGGATTCCAGTAATGAGCTGCAGTTCCTGGGCCTGACGGCAAACGTACTTAGCATTAGCGGCGGGAATACGGTGGACCTCAGCGGCTTCAACAATGCCGGGACGGATGACCAGAATCTTACCCTTGCGGGGAACACCCTCAGTATCGAGTCCGGAAACAGCGTTAGCCTTGCGCCATTCCTGGATGATACGGATCAGCAAACGCTTTCGCTTGCGGGAAACAACCTGAACATCAGTAACGGGAATTCGGTGGATTTGTCTGGCCTTACCGGCATCGGCGGCACCACGGAGGTTGCCGATGGAGTGACCATAGCAGGCGACGGCAGTGGCGCCGACCCATTCCGGGTGGCCGACGGGGGGATTGGTACGACACAGCTAGCCGATTTAGCCGTTACCACCGCCAAGATCAATAATACGGCCGTAACGGCAGGCAAGATCGCCAATAACGCAGTTACAACGGCTAAGATCAACAACCTGTCAGTAACCACAGGGAAGATCAATGATTTGGCCATAACCGCCGGAAAAATAGCCAACACTGCGGTTACGCCTGCCAAAATTCAGCCTTCTGCAACGGACGGGCAAGTTTTAACTACCGTTGCCGGGGCGGCTCAATGGGCTGATCCGGCCGGAGGTGGCAATCCCACTGATGAACTGGTCCAGTCCTTCCAGGTTAATGGCGTAAACCTGGAACTAACCGACGCCGGGAATGTTTTTCAAGTACCCGTTAATAGCCTGGGCACGGATGACCAGACAGCTGGAGAGGTGGGCTTTACGCCATATTTATCGCTTGCCGGACCGTCTACACAACTGGCCATACAGGAACTCAAGGACGAATTGGATGCCTCTGTTATTAGCGGTGGCGGCAACCCGTTGGATGAATTGCAGGACCTGCAGCTCTCGGGGGATATCCTTACACTTACAAACCCGGCCACACCTGGCAATCAGGTCGACTTGTCCGGGATTGGAGGCGGAACGGATGATCAGAATATTCAAGGTTCGGGATTAGCGGGTGAAACCTTAACCATTGGCATCGAAGGGGGAAATCCGGAGAATGTTGATCTCTCTGCATTCGCCCTGGACGCTGATATAACGGCTGCTATCGCTACTTCAGAAGCTGCTGACGGGGATACAGATAGCAACAATGAAATCGAATTGCCTGCCGGGGGTAACAATGGAGATTTGCTTTCTACGAATGGGTCAGGCACTTATAGTTGGGTTCCTTCAATAGACACAGATGACCAAAACATTCAGGGCTCAGGCCTGGCAGGAGAAACCCTGACCATTGGCATCGAAGGAGGGAACCCACAAAATGTAGATCCCTCTTCATTTGCCTTAGATACGGATGTAACCGCCGCTATCGCCGCTTCAGATGCCGCAGACGGCGATACC
>JBNKHB010000121.1:0-7504 GCA_050290125.1 Robiginitalea sp. | reverse complement strand
AAATAAAAATAAAACATATTGAAATACAGTATTTTAGGTAGGTAAAATTACCATATTCAATTACCGTAAATTCAAAAGGAATGGGAGGTATGGCCCGCGCTGGCAAAGCGGATGCTGTCCCCGAACCGCTTTTGGGCCAGAATATTCAGGGCCCGCGCGGAGAGTTGCAGGATCCTCGGATAGCCTCCTGTGGTCTGGCCGTCCCTGAGCAGGATGATCAGCTTCCCGGAAGGGGTGATCTGCACGGTGCCCGGCAGGGTTGCCGAGGTAATCATGGGAATGTCGTGAGGCGGCAAATTACCCTGCAGCTGACACGCCATCCGATCGTGTTCCTTGGCCAGCTGGAATTCCCTTCCAAAAAGCAATTCCCGCTGCTTCTGATTCAGCAAATCGTATTCGGGGCCCGGATAGGCCTCCAGCTTTTGCTCCTTGTACAGCCGCGCCGGGGAGAGCTTCAGAATTCGCGGTTCATACGCGCTACAGGGTTCATAGGCAAGTTCCTCCAGGGCTTTAAGTTTGTTGGAACTGGTGACCGGCTTAAAATAGGAACGGCTTCCCAGGCGCTTCTCGGTGAGTATGCCCCCTCGAACCCCCAAATAGGCCCGTAAACCCAGCCGGATGTGGCGGCAATCCAATTCATCGCCTTCCACGGCTTTATACACTTGCTCCTCTTCTATTGCCTGCCCGTTTAGCAGCACTTCCATGGATGCCCCGCTGAGGGCAAAGTAGGTGGGCTCCGTAAATTCCAGTATGGCCCCGTGCATGGTCATTTCCAACAGGGCCGCGGAATCCTCATTCTCCAGCAACTGGTTTACCCGGGAGGCCGCGGCCTGGTCCAATGCTCCAGATGGCGGCACTCCCATATGACGGTACCCGTACCGTCCCGTATCCTGTACGCTGGTATAAAACCCCGGATCCTTAACCTTTAGCATTGCCGTATTTCTTTTTGAAATCATATACGCCCACATCCGCCTCGATCTTGTGCAGGTCGTATTCCGCCCGGCTTACTGCCCTGAAGCGCACCAGGTCTCCCACGCCGATAAAACAAGGAGGGTCACGCTGTGCATCGAACAACGGGATCGGACAATTGCCGATAATGTTCCAACCACCCGGAGAGTCTTGGGGATAAACGCCGGTTTGTTTTCCTGCCAAACCTACGGAGCCTTTGGATACCTTAAGCCGCGGGCTTTCCCTGCGGGGTACTTGCAAGCTTTCCGGAACGTCACCCAGGTACAGGAATCCCGGTAGAAATCCAATGCCATACACCCGGTAAGGCCGGTTCGTATGTTCCCTGATCAGATCCTCCACGGAGAAGTTCAACCGCGAAGCTGCCGCGTCCAGGTCCGGGCCAAACTCGGCTTCATAGCAAACAGGCAATTCCCATTCCTTTGGATCCAGGCCATCCGGGCCCGGGTATTCCCCGTACCACTGTATCAAATTCCTCCCAAGTACATTCATGTCCAGGGATTCCATCCGATTCACAAGGGTAAGGGAATGGTAAATAGGGATGTATTCCCAATGCTGGGAATCCAAACAGTGCGTCTTTAAATACTCGGTAAATCCCAGAAGGTCGGAGAGCGTTGCGGTATCCAATTTGGCCGGCCATTCCAGCAGGACAGCCTGTGGCCCAAAAGCCTTTATTCTGAAAGGAGGAACGTTCACCGGGCGATGTGAATTGAGGCGTTAGCTAAGTTCCGGGAAAGATACGTCAATATTTCCAATGCCCGGGGAGTGTCCCCATGGACGCAAATGGTCTTTACATCCACAGTAAGGTAACGGTCTTCCCCGCATGCAATCCTGCCATCCCGAACCATGCCGATCACCTGTTCCAGCACTGCCTCAGGCCGGTGCAGGACTGCGCCGTCATCATTTCGGGACAAAAGACTACCGTCACAGCGGTATGCGCGGTCTGCAAATCCCTCTTCCCAAACTTCAAAGCCACGTGCCCTGGCTCTTTCGGAGAATTCGGAGCCATAAAGGGAGAACAGGATCACCTTCCCGCGGTAGGGATCCAGAAAATCCAAATACTGCTCTGCAAGGGCAGGCATCCGGGCAAGGTCGTTATAGAGGGCTCCATGCGCTTTGATATGGTGCAAACGGGCCCCGCAGGCAGACAGTGCCGAATGCATGTCCTCCAGCTGCCCGCTCAGGCTTTCACGCAATTGCCCTTCCGAAAGCTCCATGCTCTTTCGTCCGAAGTTTTCCCGGTCCGGATACGAAGGGTGTGCCCCGACTTTTAACCCGTAATCCACCGCCATCCGAATAAGGTGCCGCATGAGGCCGGGATCCCCGGCATGCCCGCCGCAGGCGATATTGCAGGAACTGATCAGCGGGAACAATCCAGCCTCATTGCCCACACCCTCCCCTACGTCGCAGTTCAGATCTATCAATTGAGCGCTCATTGCACGGAATAAATTAAACTGAGGACACTTCGTACCGCAAGCGCGGTCACCACCGCTAAAATAAGCAGCGTAAGGACGTTTTGCCATTTGTTGTTGCGATCGGACCCCAAGAGCTTCTTGCTGGCGCTCATCCACCATAAAAAAACCGCAATCCCCGGAAGCAGGATCGCATTGGCGATCTGGGCAAAATAGATCACTTCCAGCGGCCTGAAATCCAGGGACAGGGAAAAGATCCCAAACAACAGCACCAGGAGCCAAACACTCCTGAACTTCCCATCCCTTTGGTCCGCTTTCCACCCAAAGCACTGGCGGGCCACGTAGGCAGCGGCAAGGGGGGCGGTTATGGCCGAACTTACGCCTGCTGCCAGCAGTCCGATGCCAATACCGTAACGGGCAGCCGGACCGTAAACGGGTTCCAGAGCGGCCGCCAGATCGCCTACCGAGCCCATTTGGGTGATTCCGGCGCCGGCGGCAGTTACCAGTATGGCCATGGACACCAGTCCGCCCAGGATCACGGATAGCGCTATATCAGATCGCATTTGGGGTAGTGCATCCCTGGTTTCCTTCCATTTTTCGGTCACCAGGGAAGTGTACAGGAACAAATTATACGGAACTACGGTGGTGCCGACCAGAGCCAAGGCGGTGGTCCAGGAAGCCTCGTTCATATCAGGTAACAACAAACCGCGTGCAATCCCCATCAATTCCGGCTTCACAAGGACAGCGGTAAGCAGGAAGGATAAACTCATTAATACGATCAGAACCGTGAACACCTGTTCAAGTAGCTTGTAGCGGCCGCTCCAGAGCAGCGCAAAGGCTGCTGCGCCCGCAAGCCAGGGAAAATAGAAAGCCCATCCCGAACCGATAACGGCCTCCAGGCCCAGTACGGCCCCCGCAATATTCCCGGCCTCATAAGCGGCATTCCCGAGAACTACGGCCGCAAAGACGATCCCGATCATTGCGATCCTGCCCACTGCATGCCCAACCCGCTTTCGAATGAGCTCCGGTAAGCCCAGGCGAGTGATCAGGCCCAGGCGGCCGGCCATTTCCTGAAGCACAATGGTGGCCACCACCGACAGCAACAGTGCCCATAGCAGGCTGTATCCGCTCTCCGCCCCGGCGCGAAGGCATGTGGTTACCGTGCCCGGACCGATAAACGCAGCAGCTACTAATACGCCCGGTCCGGGTTTCCTGATCATAGTAATTCAATTCACGGATTTGGTAAATATACGCCTTTCGCCAAGCGCTTCCCAAGGTCCGGATCCGGGACCGTTGCACGGGGGAATCGGTGCATTTCATCGGGAATCGTGCCGTTCGTCTAAAAGTGGGGTGTCGTTCGTCGAATAGAAATACTAAACCGACGGGCACAGGGTTATTATTAACCCGAATCCTATTAAACCGACCTGCATTGATGAATTGTGTTGAATGCAACAAGGAACTCAGCTACCTGGATCACCGCGGCGCTATGGAACGCTTCGGAGCGGAACTTTGCCAGGAACATTTAAACCGGCTGGAGCGGCTGATCAAAAGCCATAATACTCCGCCGGAGGCCATAATGCTGTATTACAGCCTTAAAGAAGCCGGCGTTACCGCCATGCTGGCCTGGTGGGACGGCAAAAGGACCGTAGATCTGGCCGTATCGCGCGCCAAACTGAATATTGAGATCGATTGCGGTTTTGAGGGAATGACCTATGATCAGGCCTTGCACGGGCTGGAGCATACCATGCATTCCTTCCGGAACGGCTTTACCACCATACGCATCCCGCATTTTTTGGTGCGGAACCACCTGAGCGAAACCACTTCTAATATTCTGGGCATAATAGAAGGTTTGAAAGCCAACATTAAAGTTGTCTAACCCCCCTAAAAACAACTGTTATGAATGCCGAATTCAACTATACCGAACGCTCTTATAAAATGAGCAAATTCATCCTGATCCTGCTCACTTTTGCCGCAGTGATCATCATGATCAACATACACCCGACCGTTTCCAAGATCCTGTTCGGTCTGCCCATCGTACTTTCCGGCATTCTTGGGGTGTTCGGGACCGTATTTATGTTGCGGGGCATGCACGAACCGCTCACCGAGAAAAAGGTGATCGCCATAACGGTTAATCTGGCCATGGTAGTGCTCATCCTGGCCATCCTCCTCAGCAATACCCTTTTCCGACTGTAGGCTGGGTTTATCCCCGCATTCGAATCCCGGGCAGTACCTGCACGGCGGCAGATTGTTTCCGGCGCCGCTCCCTTCCTGTTGGCTGCCAGGTTTTGGAGGCTAGCGGGGCAACGCGTATTACTACCTGGTCTTACTCTTCTAAATAGGGCGGTCTCGTTCCATGACCGTTAGTTTTTAGAATCAAAGTGTTAAGGATTATATAGTAACTTGGTGGGGCAACTGCCAACCATAACTTCGTATGATCCTTTTCTTCCGGAAAATCCGCAAAAAACTTGCCGATGAGAACAAGTTCTCAAAATACGCCAGGTATGCCTTTGGTGAAATTGTTCTGGTAGTGATCGGAATCCTGATCGCCCTGCAAATCAACAATTGGAACCAGTTCCGGATTGACAGAAAATCGGAGAAGAATATATATAAAGACCTAAGGGAAGAGCTACTGACCAATAAGGCAATCGTAACCAGCGCGATGGTCCGAAGAGAAGCCATCTATGCGCCCCTGGCAAAATATATGGCGAAGGTGCTTGTGGATAGTATTGTCTATGAGGATTTCATTGAATTACATGATAGGAGCTTCTTCTCTGGACAGATAAACCCTTCCTTCGGCGTGATCAGCACACTCATTTCATCTGGTGATGTGAATTTAATTTCCAATGACTCATTGAAGTATCTTCTAACGGCTTGGAAGGATTATATTGGGCGACATATGAATGTTGAAAGTGCATCATTTCAGGGACATCGGAGGTTCTCGGAGTTTTTCGACAAACGCTTCCCGGCTATGGGCAATCGATACCATCATTTAACTCCTGAAGAACTGCATATCAGATTTCGGGAAATATATGGGGATGTTGAATATGTCAATAGACTCATTACTGTGGAAGAACATTTTCAGTCTGCGTTGCAAATTGGACAGGATGTAAATGAATACATCGACCGCATGATCAACCTCATTGATATCGAAATCAAAAAGTTGGATTGATCAGCAGGTTTTCCTGGCTTATTATTCAACACGTTCGTACATTTTGGGGTGTATCCCAGAGGCTAAAACAGCCAACCCTCCCGGTCAAGCGCCCGGTATTGGATCGCTTCTGCAATTTGCTCTGCCCCTACCACTTCCCGGCCGTCCAGATCGGCGATGGTCCGGGATACCTTCAATATCCGGTCATAAGCCCTTGCAGAAAGACTCAGCTTTTTCATGGCGTTTTTCAATAGGCGGGCGGATCCATCATTCAATGGACAATATTTACGGATGTCCCTGGTAGCCATCTGGGCATTGTAGTGCACCCCGGTATTCGCAGTAAAGCGTTTTGTTTGTATTTCCCTGGCCGCTGTAACCCGATTGCGGATTTCCAGGCTCCCTTCCCCTTTGCGGTCGTCCGACAATTTTTCAAAAGGCACAGGACTTACTTCCATATGCATGTCGATCCTATCCAACAAAGGACCCGATATACGCCCCATATAGCGCCGCATCTCCTTCCGGCTTCCCTCCACCGCACGATCGCTTTGAAAATACCCGCCCGGGCTGGGATTCATACTGGCTACCAACATAAAACTGCTCGGATAGGTAACCGTAAACTGCGCCCTGGAGATGGTGACTTCGCGATCCTCCAGCGGTTGTCGCATCACCTCCAGCACATGGCGTTTGAATTCCGGCAGTTCGTCCAGGAATAAGACGCCGTTATGCGCCAGCGAGATCTCCCCGGGTTGCGGATACGACCCCCCTCCCACCATGGCCACATTGGAAATCGTGTGATGCGGGCTGCGGAACGGGCGCTCTTCAATGAGTCCGCCCAGGCGTTTTCCCAGCGCAACGCTGTGGATCTTTGTGGTTTCAAGGGCCTCCTCCAGGCTCATGGGCGGCAGGATCCCTCCGAGGCGTTTGGCAAGCATGGTCTTTCCTGCGCCCGGCGGCCCGACCAGGATCAGGTTATGACCTCCGGCCGCAGCAATTTCCAGGCAGCGCTTTGCACTTTCCTGCCCCCGGACATCCCGGAAATCGGCCTGGTCGCCTCCCCGATCCCGCTTATAACCGAAACCCGGGACCGACTCCGCCAGCAGGCCTCCGTTTCCCGACAGAAACCGAAGGACCTCCCCCAGGTTGTGAGCCCCATAAACCTTAAGGTCTTTTACCACTCCGGCCTCGCGCGCATTGTCCGCCGGAAGGATCAATCCGGCGAATCCTTCCCTTCGGGCAGCCAGGGCGATCGGAAGGGCACCCCGGATGGGCTGCAGGGACCCATCCAGGGATAGTTCGCCCATGATCATATACCGATCCAGATCCGGAAAGACCTCCTGCCCGGAGGCCGAGAGGATGCCAAGGGCCAGGCACAGGTCGTATGCGGCTCCTTCCTTTCGCAGG
This sequence comes from Robiginitalea sp., assembly GCA_050290125.1. GTDB lineage: Bacteria > Bacteroidota > Bacteroidia > Flavobacteriales > Flavobacteriaceae > Robiginitalea. The sequence continues at coordinate 577 of JBNKHB010000121.1, read as the reverse complement.
TCGGCCGGTGCCATATTGATCGTGATCTTTTTCCCGGGGATCCGCCGCCCGTTGTTTAGCAGGGCAGCGGCTATGCGGTAGTTGCTTTCCTTGATGGCACTGTCCGGGAGGCCCACCAGGTGGTAGCCGATCCCGTTGTCAATGTTCACCTCCACCACCACGGTAGTGGCTTCAATCCCGAATACGGCGCTGCCATAGACTTTTGCCAGCATAGGCTCCCCAGCTTTCCATAAAGATGAGGGGCTGCACTGCAACAGCCTGGCAGAACACCTTATTCCGGGTCTCCCGGGACAAAAATCAGGGTGTGCTCCGTTTGGTTTTCGATCTCCTGTTGGTTCAGCAGCATTTTTCGGAAACCGCCACTGCGGTACAATTCCGCCTGGTCCTCATAGTGGGAGCTAAAAGGATTTCCGGATTGGCCCGTAGGCAGGATGCTCATGCTGTTTTCCACATCCGAAAAAAGAGAAACATGTGAGTTTATTATGCACGTTTATTTATGGACAATTTTTTTTGAGAGGAAGCATGTAACAAACATATGTCTCATCCGTTCTGCACGTCTCATCCCATTGCTGCATTT
>JBNKHB010000120.1:0-7603 GCA_050290125.1 Robiginitalea sp. | reverse complement strand
TCATTCGCCCGGTAAGCACCAGCAGCACCAGGTTGGCCAGGAAGATAGCTGCCATGGAAACCACCGTATGCGCCAGGATGTTCAGGCTCAGGTTCTTCCATGTATACAACCGCATTTGCAGGCGCCGGCATCTCCGGATAAAAACCACCGCGTTGGCCATATAGATCATCACGCTGAACGCCATATGCTCGGCAAAGTCCTGCGCCAGCGCCGAATTGAAGCTAATGCTGCGGCCATTGAGCCAATACAATGCCAGGATCACCACATAAATGGCGATTCCCACGATAATCGCTTTCCCGAATTCCCTGATGATGTCTTTGGTATTCATTTGGCTACGGTTAAAAGTAACAATTTTGTGCGGGCCGATGGCCTGCACCATGGGAGCTAAATTCCGCCGGAAGCGCGGTCCGGACAAGGATTTCCGACCCAATTGTCGGATTCCGGGCCTGAACCGTATACGGATCGTAGTCCCTCCCGGAGCCAATGAGACCACAACCGGATCGCTTCCCATTACTGCCGTGTGGCATCCTAACCGATTTGCTACCTTTGAAGGAAAGCCAAAGCCAGTGTATATCCCGGATAAATACCGAAATGAAGACCCGGAACAGATCCGGGCATTTATCGCCGCCAATGCCTTTGGGATCGTGGTGAGCCAGGGACCGGAAGGCCCCATGGCCACACACCTGCCGCTGGAGCTGGGGCCGGACGGAGACCTGGTTCTGTATGGCCATTTTGCCAAGGCCAATCCGCAGTGGCGGTCCATTGAAGACGGGCAGGAAGTGCTCTGCATCTTTAACGGGCCCCACAGCTACGTGAGTTCTTCCTGGTACCGGGAGGAAGAAGTGCCCACCTGGAACTACCTGGCCGTTCACCTGCGCGGCACGTACCGGCGGCAGAGCGAAGAGGAGCTGCTGGCTGCTTTGCACCGGATGGTAGACCGCTACGAGGCGGACTCCGAATCCCCGGTTTCCCTGCATGATATGTCCTCCGGCACCATGCGGCAGATCCGCGGCATCGTGGGTTTTACCGTATCTGCAGCACGGGTAGACGCGGCCTTTAAACTTTCCCAGGGCCGGGAGGCGGACCACCCAAGGATTACCTCGGAACTGGCCAGCAGAGGCGGCCTTTCGGCGGAGGTAGCCCGGGAGATGAAAAACCATTCCCGGAGTTGACGGGTACCGGCTAAATAGCTACTTTTAAGAAAAACCTCAAGACCATGTTACACAGCAAATTCTGGCAGGCCTTCTTTGCGCTCGCCCCGCTCTTCGGTTTTGTCCTGATCTTTATCGGCTACGGGGTGTTCATGTTCTCCATTTTCGGCAACATGGAACAAATGGAGCACTCGGGCCGCCCGCCGATGGAATTCTTCAGCGGGATGGGCTTCTTCTTTTTTATGATCTTCCTGATGATCGTCCTGGCCCTGGCCAGCCTGGTCTTTTATATCGTACACGCCGCCCAGAACCCGAACCTGAAGCAGAACAACCTGCTGATCGTCTGGATCCTGCTCTTTATTTTTGCCAACGGTATCGGGCAACTGGTCTATTGGATCGTGGAGATCATTTCCAAACGGGAACCCTCACAACCCTAATACTGAAGCCATGTCAACACGCCGAACGTTCCTCCGGACTGCGGGCCTGGGTACTGCCGGTCTGATGCTGCCCGCTTCGCACGCTATGGGATTCGAAAGCAAACCATTAACTGATTTAAAGCTGTCCCTGGCCCAGTGGTCGCTCCACAGGGCCCTGGAGGCCGGAAGCATACGGGCGGAGGATTTCCCCCGGATCGCCAAAGAAACCTACGGCATCGGAGCCGTGGAATACGTCAACCAGTTCTATGTGGATAAGGCAACAGATGCCGGATTCTGGCGAGGATTGCGACAGCGCACGGACGCGCTCGGGGTAGCCAATGTGCTGATCATGGTAGACAACGAAGGGCTGTTGGGGGACCCCGACAGGGCCTCGCGGCACAAAGCGGTGGACAACCACCTGAAATGGGGGGAAGCGGCCCGGATCCTGGGCTGCCATGCCATCCGCGTCAATGCCTTTGGCAGCGGAACCAGGGAGGAATTGCGCGCCAATCTCTCGGACGGGCTGGGGCGCCTGGCCGAGAAAACGCATCCTATGGGGATCTCCGTATTGGTGGAAAACCACGGCCTGCACACCTCGGACGGCCGCTTTATGGCCGATTTACTCAAAGAAGTGGGGCATCCCGGATTGGGCACCCTGCCGGATTTCGGGAACTGGTGCCTCGCTGTTGAATGGGGCAGCACCCAGGGCGGGGCTTGCGAGGAAAGCTACGGACCCGAGCACGGCCTGGCCGATTTCCTGCCGCTGGCCGGTGGCGTCAGCGCCAAATCGTATGACTTCGATGGCGAGGGGAATGAAACCCTCCTCCCTTACCGCCGGCTTTTACAACAGGTAAAAGATGCCGGTTATACCGGCTATATCGGGATCGAATACGAAGGCAACCGCCTGAGCGAGCCGGAAGGGATCCGGGCCACCAAAGCGCTTCTCGAACGCCTCTGGCCGGAACTGGACTGATCCGGCGCCGAATTCAAAATGCCATGCAGGAAAACCACCCATCCGCTCCGTTGCGCATTGTCTCCTACCAGCCCGAATACCGCCAGGCCTTCTTTGACCTGAACCATTGGTGGATCGAGAAGTACTTTGAAATGGAGGCTAAGGATTTTGAGACGCTGCGGCATCCGGAAACCTATATCCTGGAGCCCGGCGGGGCCATCCTGGTGGCGCTGTCCGGGGACCGCCCCGTCGGTGTCTGCGCCCTGCTGGCCGCTGACCCGGAGGCAGGCGTTTACGAGCTGGCAAAAATGGGCGTGGACCCTGCGTTCCAGGGACAGGGCGTGGGCCGCAGCCTGGGCACCGCCGTGCTGGAACGGGCTCGGGAAATGGGCGCGTCCAGGGTGTTCCTGGAAAGCAACCGCACCCTTACCCCGGCCCTGCAGCTCTACCGCAGCCTGGGCTTTCGGGAAGTGAGCGGGATTCCCTCCCCCTACCGCCGGAGCGACATCCGGATGGAAGTTGAACTGCCGTAGAGGGTCGGTATTACCTCACGGAATCCTGAGCTGAGGCCGACAGATTTTCTTACATTTCGTCGATTTAGTTGCGCAGTCTGATGGTCACGCCGTACTTTGGCAGCGAACTAAACACTCAACCATGAACCAAACGATCCGTATGGCGCTGGCCGTCATACTCCTGAGTCTTTTTTCCTGTTCTAAAAGCGATTCCAATCCCAATCCCGGCGATCCGCAACCGGATCCGGCAGGGCTTTCCATTAACGACCTGTCACTCTCTTTTAATGAGAACGATGTGATCCAGGCAACGGAAATCTCCTTAACCCTACCCCAGGGCACCGAGAATGCGGAGTTGCGGATCTATATGGACGACGCCCTGATCGGTACCCTTACCGAATTGCCTTATGTCCTCGATTTTGATCCCGAGGCGTATCCGGACGGCACCCATGAAATCAGGGTAGTCCTTTATCAGGACGGGGAGCGGGTCGGCAGCCGAACCCTGTCCGTACGTATCGACAACCTGGGCCCGACCGTTACCCTCCAGGGCCTCGATCCTGAAACGGCGCTCTGCGCCGCGGTCACCGTACAATCCACTGTATCGGACGCCGTATCCACCATATCTATGGTTTCGGCCTACCTGGACGGTGGGTTGCTCTGGGAAAGCAGCTCGGCAGCCGGGCAAATCCAGATCGATCCTACAAACCTCGCCAGTGGCGGGCATACGCTTTCCTTTGAGATGGAAGACGCGCTGGGTAACCAATCGCAGCAATCCTTCGACTTCCAAACCGGCCAACAGGTGGTGGAGATCATTTTCCCAGACCACTTTATCCGGACGGGCGTTGACGTTGTGCACGTGCTACTTTCGGATGCCGAGGGCAATGTGCTGGACTATGCCACCCATAGCAGCGGCAATACCGAAACGCTGGCCTTCTGCGCCTCCGGCCTGGAAGATCCCGATACCCGTTTTATGCTAACCTTCGTATCCGATTTTCAAAGTTCCGTTTTCGGGTTCACTTCCTATCAGGACCTTACCCGGGATATGTTTGCCGAACCCATCCGACTGCCCAGCCGGTCCGGCGGACTGAGCACGGCCACCTTTGACATCGATTTCCTCGACTATCAGGACGGACAATACATCCGCGCAAGGCCGCCATGGGGTTCCGCCCAGTATTATCCTTCGCTGGGCTATATCTCCGGGCACGCCTCAAGGACTTTTTCCAATGCCTCCCTGGGTACTAACAAGACCCTATTGATGAATTATTTCCCGGATGTGGCCAACAGCTACAGCTACGCTTTGTTGGAAGACATCTACAATTACCAGGCGCTGACACCGGCGGATTTCACAACCCAAGGCGTGGTTTACGGGAACCTGGAGGTCATCGGTTCCTTCCAAAGCCCGTTCATGAGCATCCACGGATACGAAAGCGAAGCGCACCTGAATGCGCTGAGCGGCCATGAACTCTACTGGAATGCAAGCCTGAACAGCCTGAACAACTTTGACTACGCCTACCCGGATATCTTCCATGAGACCATTTACAAGATCAACGTAAGCAATTATTCAACGGACGGGATCGGGTCGCCGCCCGCCTCGGTGACCGTACCGCAGGAGCAGATCGCGTTCAGTTTTAGCAACGGCGTACTGACCTTCCAGGGCCTGGCAGGTTACCAGACCAACCGGATGCGGCTCAGGAACCTGGACGGACCGCATGTAACCCTCTACCTGGTTTTTGACGGGCAGGCGCAACAAGCGATCGTGCCGCAACTGCCGGAAGAACTTTTCCCGGCCGAAGTATTGGAGCTGTTCACAACCCATCAGTGGGAACTTCTCCAGGGATCGGCTGAGAAGTTCCAGGGCTACAGCACGTATTCGGATTACATCTATAATTCGCTGGTGACCCCGGACCTGTTCTACAAGACGGCCCCCAGGCGCGAGCGTATCTGGCGCAGCGGGGTAGGCGGCAGTTTTTTGCCGATGGAAGAATTTCCCCATTATCAGTATTACTAGGGATCGCCGGGCTGCGCTGGAGTAGCGCAGCCCCAATTCCCGGTTCAGCAAGCTTTTTCTACAATTCGGTTTGTTCCGTTTGAATCTGCCAGGTGGGTGTTCCATCTTCACGGCATGAATCACAAAAAACAAACCGTCATGAAAAAATTCACCGTACTCTTTGCACTCTTCCTGCTCACCTCCGCCGGGCTTTCGGCGCAATCCGCACATGGCGTTACCGTTTCGGTAACCCTGGAGAACGTCCAGAACGACGAAGGCGAAATCCTCGCCGGCCTCCACACGGCCGAAACCTTTATGAAGGGCATGGGCATCCAGAACTATAAAACCGAGGCCCGGGAAGGAGCGCTTACCTTTTCGTTTGAAAACGTACCCCCGGGAGAGTACGCCGTTTCCGTACTGCACGACCTGAACGGGAATTACCAAATGGATTTCGAAACAAGCGGGATCCCCAAGGAGCCCTATGCCATGAGCGGAGACCAGTATAAGATGGGGCCTCCCACCTTTTCCGGGGTCCGCTTTACCGTAGCGGAACAGGATCTGGATCTTTCCCTGCGTTTCTGAAACGACCACCAACCGACATTAAAAAGCCGCCTCTTGGGGCGGCTTGCCTTTTATTCAACGATTACCGTAACCGATTTCTGGGGCTTGCAGTAATTGTCGTTGTCGCTCAGGTTAACACTCGCCTGGACCGTATAGCTGCCGGCTTCGGAATAAGTATGTGAAGTTGAGGTCCCGCTGCCTGTGGAACCGTCGCCGAAAACCCATGTGACGGTACCAACGGACATGTCGCCCGTGTACGAAATTGAAAAATTCACGCTTCGGTCCCCGTTATCATTCCGGGATTGGATGCTGACCAACTCAGCCTCCCCCAGGCAACTAAAGATCCGCTTGGTTTCTTCCACCGTACAGGAAATCGCCAGTAGTGCCTGGAACAAGAGCCCTGCGAACAAGGATAGGAAAGAAGGGGATTGAATGGAATTTGTTTTCATGCTTCGGTGCGGTGCTATGGAGATCAATTTAATAATATTCTATACCTTTTGGGTAGTGGCAAGGCAATATGCATGGCATTTATTGTGGTATATCCCGGAGAAATGAGGGTTTAAACAGACCGCACATTTTTGAATTGGCATACACTCATTTTTGAACCGTATGAATAAAGGATTATTCTTTCTGATTTTATTCGCATTACTCTGCGGGTGTTCAAATAGTTCCGATGGAGATGATCCAAAACAATTCACGCTCACCACCGGGGTGATCATCGAAGAGTGGGGTAGTGTTTCTCCGGCTGGCGGTACCTATAATGAGGGAACCGAGGTAACCCTGACGGCAACACCTCTGCCCGGATATAAATTTACGGATTGGGGCGGAGGGTTTGTTCAAAGCACGGATAATCCTTTAACGGTAAAAATGGATAGAGACAAAATCATTATCGCCTTTATCAATACTCCTTTATACCTGGATGAAAATGGAATCACCGTCAAAAGCTATGATTGGGGCGAGGTTGGCGATGAAGTGATCCTGGACGGGATCATCTATAAGATTGTTGACGATGCCATGCTGAGGGAAATGGTTATCAATGGGGAGGATATAACCCGGGTTTGCACCACCTATGTCACCAATATGAATGAACTGTTTCGCGGGACTTCCTTCAACCAGGATATAAGCGCTTGGGACGTCAGCAATGTGACTGATATGGGATCTATGTTTGCAGATACTCCCTTTAACCAGGACCTCTCAAACTGGGACGTGACGAATGTTGTTGAGTGCGCCTTCTTTAGTCAAAACACGCCTCAATGGACCCTCCCGAAACCAAACTTCATAAACTGTAATCCTGACTAGGGATTGAATTACTCGCAACCACACACCTCCATAATCAACGAACCCCCAATTATGGGGGTTTGTTTATCGGGGATAAATTAATGGCAACACATACTTTCCCGTGTCCTGAATAACCGGATACCCTTTACACAGGTTCCTCCATCCAGGCCTTCATCATCCACACCGTCTTTTCCTGCTCGGTGATAAAATCGCTCATCATGGCATTGGTACCTTCGTCCCCTGCCTGGTCCGAAGCGTCCAGGATGTCGCGCTCCAGGATCAATAGCTCCTTGAGGGATTCCACGATCAGCCGGATGGCGTCCTCGTCCTTTCGGACATTCTGCCCAACCGGTACGCGCGAACTTTTCATATACGCCTTAAAGGTATGCAGTGGGGTGCCGCCCAGGGTAAGGATCCGCTCGGCGATCTCATCCACTTTCAGGTTGGCATCCGTATAGAGTTCCTCAAATTTGGCGTGGAGGTCAAAGAAATTCTTACCGCGGATGTTCCAATGGATCCCGCGCAGGTTTTGATAATATGTCTGAAAATTGGCCAGCAGCCCGTTCAATTGCCCGGCAAGTGCCTGGGCGTTCTCAGTGGGCAGGCCGATGCTGTTAAGTTCCATAATCGTCTTAATTTTATATAAAGATACCATATAGTTTTTTTTATATCTATTGATAATATTGATAGTTTTTATACATTTATCAGGTAATCATATCGCCTTATGACCATTACCCAATTGCAGTATG
>JBNKHB010000119.1:0-7656 GCA_050290125.1 Robiginitalea sp. | reverse complement strand
CTCGTCAAGCAACAGCACGTTGGCCCGCAGCAGCATCATACGGCTGACCATGCACCGCACTTTTTCGCCCCCTGAAAGCACCGTGCATTTTTTCAGGGCCTCCTCCCCGCTGAAGAGCATCTTCCCGAGAAACCCCCTGAGGTTGACTTCTTCCTTCTCCTCCTGAGTCTTGGCCCATTGCCGGAGCCAGTCTACCAGGTTGAGGTCCTTCTCGAAAAAGGAACTGTTGTCTGCCGGCAAATAAGAAACGCTCGTGGTAACCCCCCAGGAGCATGTTCCGGCGTCGGCTTTCCGGTTCCCGGTCAGGATCTCGTAAAACGCGGTCGTGGCCCGGGAGTCGCGGGAGATCAGGGCCACCTTGTCTCCCTTGGCAAGATTGAGCTCGCCCCTCTGGAAAAGCCATTCCCCTTCCTCGCTTCGGGCGGCCAACCCCTCTGCCTGCAGGATCTGGTCTCCCGCCTCGCGTTCCTGCTCAAAGATTATGGCAGGATACCGGCGGCTCGAAGGCTTGATGTCTTCCACCTTGAGCTTCTCCAACATCTTTTTCCGGGATGTGGCCTGCTTGCTCTTGGCCACGTTGGCGCTGAATCGCTGGATAAACTCCTGCAGCTCCTTGGCCTTTTCTTCGGCCTTTCGGTTTTGCTGGGCACGCTGACGGGCGGCCAGCTGGCTGCTCTCATACCAGAAGGTATAGTTGCCGCTGTACAGGTTGATCTTGCCGAAATCTATGTCTGCGATATTCGTACAAACCGCATCCAGGAAGTGCCGGTCGTGCGAAACCACGATTACCAGGTTTTCGTAGTCCGCCAGGAATTCCTCCAGCCACTGAATCGTGTCGTAATCCAGGTCGTTGGTTGGCTCGTCCATTACCAGTACGTCGGGATTCCCGAAGAGCGCCTGGGCCAGCAAGACCCGCACCTTCATTTTGGCTTCCATTTCCGACATCAGGGTATAGTGATACGACTCGGGTATCCCGAGATTGGAGAGCAGGGCGGCTGCGTCGCTCTCGGCATTCCAACCGTTCATTTCCTCAAAGCTGACCTGCAGCTCCCCGATCCGTTCCGCTTTGGAGTCGTCATAATCCGCGTAAAGCTCATCGATCTCCGTCTTTATGGCAAATAGCGGCTTATTCCCCATCAGGACGGTCTCCAGAACCCCGTGATCATCGTAGGCGTTGTGGTCCTGCTCCAGGACGGACATCCGCTTGCCCGGCTCCAGCATCACGCGGCCCGAGGTGGGATCCACCGTACCGGCCAGGATTTTAAGGAAGGTGGATTTGCCCGCTCCATTGGCTCCGATCACCCCATAACAGTTGCCTGGCGTGAAGGTTACATTCACCTCATCGAAGAGGACACGTTTGCCAAATTGCACGGAAAGATTGGATACTGATAGCATACTGCCCGGGTTAAAATTTTTGCAAAAATAATCAAAATAAGGGGGGCAACCTTGCAAAACGTATTGTTAAAATTGACAAGGCCAACTGCCTGAAACACCTATTTTAACGCCCTATTAACAGGGCGGGAATAGGGCTTTCAGTAGTTTTGTGCAGTTAGCATGCAGCCAGTGTTTATGACGAATAAGTACCTGTTCCTTCTATTTCTCGTGCTCATATATTCCTGTGACGGGAAGGATAAAGCTGTCACCTCCACCTATTTTGCCGGGGAAATCGTAAATCCCACTTCCCGGCAGGTTATCCTGTATAAGGGCGAAGAGGCCGTGGATACGGCAGAGCTTGATACGGATAACCGTTTTGAAATCCAGCTAGATTCCACTAAAGAAGGCCTGTATCACTTTTTCCACAGGCCTGAAATGCAATACGTTTATCTGAGTCCGGGGGACAGCCTGCAGATCCGCCTGAATACCGTGGCCTTTGATGAATCGTTGGTCTTTTCCGGCGAAGGGGAGGATATCAACAATTTCCTGATCAACCTCTTCCTGAACGCCGAAAAGGAAGAGAATCTGATCCGCGAATCCCTGATCCGGCTGGAACCGGATGTTTTCAGCTTTAAACTGGATTCGCTGAAGGGCTTGAAGATGGAAGAACTGGATGCGCTCCGTGCGGAAAGTACCATTTCGGAGAATGCGTACCGGATGGCCCGGTCCAGTATCCAATACAAATCCTGGTTCTACCGCGAAAGCTATCCGTTCTGGCACAAGCGGGTGATTGGCGAAGAAACGCTTCATAAATTGCCCGAGGATTTTTACGCCTACCGGGATGAAGTCAATTACAACGACGCCCAATTAACCTTCCTGCGACCTTATTACGATTTTATGATCTATCACATCGGCAACCTGGCCTACATGAGCTGCCGTAACAACTGTGAAGAAGAGATCACTAATATCAAGAATCAACTCCACTTCAACCGCCATCAGCTCAAGCTGATCGACAGTTTGGTGCCCCAGGAAGAATTGCGGGATAACCTCTTTAGGACCGTCGCGTTCGAATACCTGCTCAAACACGACTCAGAAGAGAATTTTGAAGTTTTTATGCAGGACTTCCACCAACGTTCCGGCAACAACCGGCATCTGGAGGAGATAACCCAGCTTAGCGACGGCATCCGCCGTCTGCGGCCAAACCATCCCCTGCCCGAACTCAGCGTTTACAACGCGGAGGATCAGCAGTTCTCGCTAAGGGAGATCCCCAATGATGACCGGGAAGTCGTCTTCTATTTTTGGTCCGGCCCGGAACCCCGGCATTTGCGGAATATCAGCAACAGGGTGCGCGAACTCCAGGATAAACATGAGGATTATCGCTTTGTGGGGATTTGCCTGAGGACCGATCGCGATCGCTGGAAGTCACTGGTCGCTACCTACGGCCTGGATCCCGAAAATCAGTATTGGGCTGAGGATTTTGAGACCTTTGCGCATACCCTGGTGGTCTATCACCCCTATAAGAGCATCATCGCCAAGAATGGCATGATCGTGGACGGATTCGCAAACCTGAATACTTCCTTCCGATAATTGCGCGTTAAATTCCCGGGAACCCTGACGGGTTCCATAAAAAAACCCCGGCCTATCGGCCAGGGTTCATTGTTCTTTACTTTTTGATCAGGCGTTGCCTTTACGGTAATCCGCTAGAAATTTCTCCAGGCCGATATCGGTTAGCGGATGCTTAAGCAATCCTTCGATGGCAGAAAGCGGACCTGTCATTACATCGGCACCCAAGCGGGCGCATTCAATAACGTGCATGGTATGGCGGATGGATGCTGCCAGGATTTCGGTGCCAAAGTCGTAGTTGTCATAGATCTCCCGAATCTCAGCGATCAGCGCCAACCCATCTGTAGAGATGTCATCCAGCCTCCCGATAAATGGAGAGACATAGTTGGCACCGGCCTTTGCCGCTAACAGGGCCTGTCCTGAGGAGAATACCAGCGTGCAATTGGTCCGGATCCCTTTTTCGGCGAAATAGTTCAGCGCCTTGACGCCATCGCGTATCATCGGGACTTTCACCACGATCTGATCGTGCAAATCGGCCAGTTCCTCCCCTTCGCGAACCATCTCGTCAAAAGTAGTGGCGATCACCTCGGCGGAAACATCGCCGCCGGCCACAATTTCACAGATGTCTATATAGTGCTTAAAGATATTGTCCTTGCCGGTGATACCTTCTTTGGCCATAAGGGAAGGGTTGGTGGTAACGCCGTCCAGTACGCCAAGCGCCTGGGCTTCCCGTATTTGGTCCAGGTTCGCCGTATCGATAAAGAATTTCATAGTTTGATGTTTCGGAATTAGTGATAAAAAGGCGGCCTTTGGCCGGTTGACAAAACTACAATTTATAATGGTTCAGCAGCAGTCGCTCATAGATTTTATCGGGCAGGATCCTCTTTAGGAATAAGGACAAGCGCTGCAGCGGACTCCCCACAGTATAGTGTACGCGGGGCTTTTTTTTCTTGAGGATCCGGTAGATCTTATGCGCCACCTCCTCGGGATTGCCCCCGCTCTTGACATGAGTGTTCATCAGCTCCAGGCTTTTCCCGTAGCTTGCCGCATAGGGTGAATCACCGTGCGCCGGGTGGTGATACCTCCCCGAAGCAATATTGGTAGCATAATCTCCGGGCGACAAGGTACATACCCGGATCCCGAATTGAGACAGCTCCATCCGGTATGCTTCGCTGGCGACCAGGAGCGCACCTTTGCTCGCACTGTACATGCCGCGAAAAGGCAGCCCCATGTAACCTGCAATGGACGATATGTTGATGATAAACCCGTTGCCCTGACGGCGCATATGCGGAACAACTGCAGCCATTACACGCAGCGGGCCGTGAAAGTTGGTTTCCAACGCATCCAGGCTCTGCTGGTGCGGGGTTTCTTCCATGGGGCCTGTAATCCCCACGCCGGCGTTGTTGATCAGGATATCGATCCTACCTTCACGGCGGATCAGTTCTGCTACGGCCCTTTCCACCGATTGCTGATTGCGCACCTCCATCTCCAGTAAAGGAAATGCGTCAAAATCAGGATATTTTTGCGGGTTCCTCGCAGTCCCGTACACGCGGAATCCCTTCTCCGTAAGATAGCGGCCGGTGGCCTTGCCCAGGCCGGATGAACCTCCGGTGATCAATACGATAGATGGATTTGACATGGCCGTAAATTAGTGATTTCAAGCGGATCCGGCAGGCCGGTAATTCCGTTGACTTGCGCCCATAAAAAAACGGCAAGCTACCTACATCGCACCGCTACGACCGCATACCCTTGCTGCGTTCCCACCCTGGGGGATTCTGCAGGAGCTGGTCGTGTAGGACTTGCCGCCCGCAAATATACGACCTTTTGAGTTTGGGACAATGGTCAAGCCTGCGTAATTTAGCAACCGTAAATCCCGGTATGGGAATTCTCTTTTGAAAGTTAAAGCAATGACGATTTGGAAAGCCTTGTGGGCGAGTACCTTCCTGGTATTCTTTCTGGCCTGCGGAGATGATGACCCGAGCCGGGGGTTCCGGCTGGATACGGAACCGGGAGGCAAGCGGTTCCAGGTAGGCAATACTATAGCGGTATCCGTGAAGAACAGAACCGACCGGGAAGCGGACTCGGTCAGCTATTTCCTGGACGAGCAACGCCTTGATAATGTACAGGGCCGTTTAACGCTGCAGGCCGGGCGCCTGGGTGAAAAAACCCTGAGGGCCGAGGTGTTTTCGGAGGGCGAAACCATACGGCTGGAAAAGGAGATAGAATTATTGGCCGCCCGCGCACCCGAGATCTACACGTATGAAGTTATTCAGACCTATCCCCACGACCGGGACGCCTTTACCCAGGGTTTGGAGTTTCGAGGAGATACGCTCTACGAAAGTACCGGTCAAAAAGGAGCTTCCAGCTTGCGGAAAGTAGATTTCAGGACGGGCGAAGTGCTGGCCCGGGTTGATCTGGACCGGCAGTACTTTGGGGAGGGGATTACCATCCTGGGCGATACCCTGTACATGCTCACCTGGCAAAACGGTAACGGTTTTATGTACGATCCCGAAACCCTCGATCCGATAGGAAGTTTTGCCTATGGGGAGAGCCGCGAAGGCTGGGGCCTCTGTAATGACGGCCAAAGAATCTTTAAAAGCGACGGTACCCAGCGCATTTGGCTGCTCGATCCTCGAACCCTTGAGGAGACGGGCCATATCGAAACGGTAACCGACAAGTCGGTATTTAACAAGGCAAACGAGCTGGAGTATGTGGACGGCAAGATCTACGCCAATGTGTGGCAGCGCCCCAGCATGATGATCATCAATGCGGCCAGCGGCGCCATTGAAGGAGTGGTGAATTTTTCTGGGCTCGAAAATCAGGTCACCCAGCACGAGCAGTTGGACGTTTTTAACGGAGTGGCCTATCATCCCGGCAGGCAAACATTCTTCGTTACGGGTAAGCGCTGGGATAAACTCTTTGAAGTCCGGATCCTGAAACGAACCCCTTGAAAATCCACCGGAAAAGACTCCGCGTGAGGCCATCCGACCTGGATGCACTCAATCATGTGAACAATGTGAGGTATCTCGAATGGGTCCAGGAGATTTCCGGGGAGCACTGGGATCTTCTGGCCGAAACAGATTGGAAAGATCGGTATTTCTGGGTGGTCCGAAGCCATGCGATCGAATACCTGAAATCCGCAATTTCAGGGGATTTGTTGGAACTGGAAACCTATGTAAAGAGTTCTCACGGCCCCCTGTCCGAAAGGGTGGTAACCATCCGGAATGCGCAAACCGGAAACACCCTTGCCCGATGTCGCACGCAATGGTGTCTGTTGGAGCGGAAAACGAAGGGGCCGGTGCGTATTCCGGAAGGCATCAGGAATTGCTTTGAGGAGGGAGATGGAAACCCTAGCTAATTATCCCCCAAAAAATTAATGATGCTTTATTCTTACTTTTAGTGTAAGTATATACGTATTTATCCTTCAAAATCAACAAATTAGAACGGGAACCCTAGTAATTCTATGGTAAATATATAGGGGCGCCAACGGCCATATCCGTAATTTTAACTCAAAAGATTGCGGTGGCCTATTCCTATGGCATAATTGACTCAAATGCAGCTTCGTACCTTCAGCTGGAACACTTCCTGGAAGAGTACGAAGCCTTCCATTGCGTCGCCAACAACGCCACCCCGGAAGAAGGCCTGAACAGCATTCTGAAATTTAAACCGGACCTGGTTTTCGTAAACCTGCAGCAAAACGCCTCCGCCAGTTTTGAAATGGTTCGCGAATTGTTCCAATACCTGGACCACATCCCACTTTTTATCGGGATGGCGGCAAGCGAAAGCCATGCCTATCAGGCCATCAAGCACCAATTCTTTGATTACTGGGTGTTGCCTTTTAATGAATTCGAGATCCGCAAGACCTTGTTGAAACTGCAAAAGCGCCTGCCGGTACCGGACAAGGCCCCTACCCTTTGCCTGCAATCGTATAAGGATTACCAATACCTGAACACGGACGAGATCCTATACCTGCAGGCGGATAATAATGCCACCGACTTTATTTTGAAGGACGGCAGCAAAATCAGTGCTTTCAAAACCCTGAAAAGCTTCGAGAAACAACTTCCGTCCAATTTTGTCCGAGTCCACCAAAGTTTTATCCTGAACCGGAATTATATCTCGCGGATCAATTACGGTAAAAGCAGGTGCACCCTGCAATTCGGCAAGGCCGAGCTCCCATTCTCCCGTGGTTATCGCACCAATGTGGACGCCTTAAAGGAAATACTAACACAGCGGGCACTCAGCAATAACGATTAACCGAATTCTCGCAAATCCCGGCCGAATACTCACAGAAGTCGGTCGAATACTAAATGGGCAGGCTATTCCTACAATATAAGCCGAGCACGTCCTACTTTCGATCAGAGAACTTTTACTAACCCCCTTTTAAGAACCTTTGATTATGAAGAAAGTATTAAGCTTTGCCGCCATCCTCACCTTGTTTTTAGGACTTACCGCATGTGAGTCAGATAATAGCACCGCAGAAATCGATACCCTCTACGAAGCCGGATGTGCCACTTGTAATGACATTGACACCGATTCCGGTTGTGCCACATGCAATGACATTGATACGGATTCAGAATGTGCCACATGCAACGACATTGACCCAGGCAACTAGTTAATTCATTGCTTTTAATTTTATCCTCACAGGTGCTAGTGCGGATTGGTGGTCTGTTGGTGTCATTCTTTTTGAACTAATTGTTGGTATACCTCCATTCAATGCAG
>JBNKHB010000118.1:0-7719 GCA_050290125.1 Robiginitalea sp. | reverse complement strand
ATCAAGTCGTTGAAGTAGAGATTCTTTTTGTTGTCCCCGTCGGCGTGGATCCCGGCGGTTTGGGTAAAGACGTTGTCGCCCACGATCGGCTTGTTGGCGGGGATGCCGATTCCCGTAAATGCGGATACCAGTTTGCTCACCTTATACAGGGAGGATTCCGACACGCCGATCTCTATTTCCGGCATAAAGTCGTTCAGCACGGCCACCACGCTGGCCAGGGGGGCGTTCCCGGCACGTTCGCCCATGCCGTTCACCGTCAGGTGCAGGCCGTGGACCCCGGCGCGCACCGCCTCCATCACGTTGGCCACGCTCAGGTCGTAGTCGTTGTGCCCGTGGAAGTCCACGTGCAGCTTCGGATAACGCTGGAGGATCTCATCCAGATACTCAAAAGTCTCGGAAGGGGTGAGTACGCCCAGGGTGTCGGGCAACAGTAGCCGTTCCATGGGCTGGGTGGACAGAAAATCCAGGAATTCGAAAACGTACTCCTTGGAGTTGCGCATCCCGTTGCTCCAGTCTTCCAGATACACGTTGGTCTTTATACCTTGCTCGCTGGCCCTTCGAAATACATCGGCGATGGCCTCAAAATGTTGGGCAGGGGTCTTGCGGAGTTGGTGGGTCAGGTGATTGAGCGAGCCTTTGGTGAGCAGGTTCTGTACCTTGGCGCCGGCTTTCTCCATCCATTCGAGGGAAGCACCTGTATCCACGAAAGTCAGGACTTCTACTTGTTCCAGCCTTCCCACGGAGTCGGCCCAATCCGTAATATGGCGGACCGATTCAAACTCGCCTTCGGAAACCAGGGCGGAAGCCACCTCAATCCGGTCCACTTTCAACTCTTCCAGCAGCAGTTTGGCAAGCGTTAGTTTTTCCGAGGCCGTAAAGGAAACCCCGGAGGTCTGTTCCCCGTCGCGCAGGGTGGTGTCCATTATTTCGATCCGTCTCCTTTCCATGGTCGTATCCGGTCCGGTATTAGAAGTAGTGATTTAAAGAGGTGTGTCGGCCGCAAAGGTCTCGATTTCCGCCTTCATGTTCAGCAGGTAATCGATATCGTCAAATCCGTTAAGCAAATTATCCTTTTTGTATCCGTTGATGTCAAAGGATTCTTTTGCCCCGCTGCTCAGGAGCGTAATGGTTTGTTCCGGCAGGTTTACCTCCAGTTCGGTGTTCGGGTCCGCTTCGATGGCCTCAAAGATCTTTTGCAGGAAATCCGGGCTCACCTGCACGGGCAACACGCCTACATTCAGGCAGTTGTTTCGGAAGATATCCGCAAAAAAACTGGAAACGACGCAGCGGAAGCCATAATCGTAAACGGCCCAGGCCGCGTGCTCCCGGGAGGAGCCCGAACCGAAGTTCTTGCCGCCCACCAGGATCTTGCCGGAATACACCGGATTGTTCAGGACAAAGTGCTCTTTAGGGCTGTTGTCTGAATTGTATCGCCAGTCCCGGAAAAGGTTGTCGCCGAATCCTTTGCGCTCAGTAGCCTTCAGGAAGCGGGCCGGAATGATCTGGTCCGTATCCACATTTTCTATGGGCAGGGGAACTGCCGGGCTGCGCAGGATGGTAAATTTATCGTATGCCATGATCTTATTTCTTCAGTGTAAACAGTTGCCGGTCAGGAACAGGTATAGGTCTCTGCCTGCTTGCAGGCCGGTCTGGTCTTTGTCTATGCAGTTTCTAATTCAAGCAATTCCCTCGGGTCCGTCACTCTTCCGGTTACCGCAGCAGCGGCAGCTACCAGCGGACTGGCCAGCAGGGTCCGGGCACCGGGGCCCTGACGCCCTTCAAAATTCCGGTTGGACGTGCTCACTGCGTATTTGCCGGCCGGGATCTTGTCGTCATTCATCGCGAGGCAGGCTGAACAGCCGGGTTCCCGCAATTCAAAGCCGGCGTCCTCGAGAATGTCCAGGATGCCTTCCGCTTTAATAGCTTCTTCCACTTTGTGGGAACCGGGCACCAACCAGGCGGTAACGTGGTCTGCCTTCCGGCGGCCCTTGACGACCTTGGCGAATGCCCTGAAATCTTCGATCCGGCCATTGGTGCAGCTCCCCAGGAAGACAAAATCGATGGGCTTGCCCAACATAGCTTCCCCTTCCTCAAAATCCATATACTCAAGGGATTTGCGATAAGTGGCGGCGCCACCTTCAACATTCTCCGCTTTTGGGATGCTCCTTGAAATACCCACGCCCATCCCGGGGTTGGTCCCGTAGGTGATCATCGGCTCGATATCCGTGCCGTGGAAGGTAATTTCCTTGTCGAACACCGCATCCGGGTCCGATGAAAGGGTTTGCCAGTATTCCATGGCCTGATCCCAGGCCTCGCCCTTAGGTGCAAATTCACGGCCTTTGATATAGTCGAAAGTCTTTTGGTCCGGAGCGATCATACCGCCCCGGGCACCCATCTCAATGCTCAGGTTACAAACGGTCATCCGGCCTTCCATGGACATGTTCCGGAACACATCCCCGGCGTATTCCACAAAATACCCGGTAGCGCCGGAAGTGGTCAGACGGCTGATGATATAGAGGGCAACGTCCTTGGGCGTAACCGCCTCGCTGAGGGATCCGGTTATGTTGATGCGCATCCGCTTCGGTTTGGGCTGCATGATGCACTGGGTAGCCAGGACCATCTCTACCTCGGAGGTCCCAATACCAAATGCAATGGCGCCGAACGCCCCGTGCGTCGAGGTATGGGAATCCCCGCAGACGATTGTAGCCCCTGGCAGGGTGATCCCGTTCTCCGGGCCAATTACGTGTACGATCCCGTTCTTCTCATGGCCCAGTCCCCAATAGGAGATGCCGTGCTCGGTGGCATTGCGCTCCAGCGCTTTCAGCTGGTTGGCTGAAAGCGGATCCGAAACCGGCAGGTGCTGATTGCGGGTAGGGGTGTTGTGATCCGCGGTTGCAAAGGTGCGCTGAGGGTACAGCACCGGAATGCTGCGGTTTTTCAACCCCAGGAAGGCTACCGGGCTGGTCACTTCGTGAACCAGGTGGCGGTCTATGAAGAGGACATCGGGTCCATTTTCGATCTTTCGGACCACGTGAGAGTCCCAAACTTTGTCAAATAGTGTCTTGCTCATATCAGCTGATCAATCTGTAGGCCATAAAATAGCAGCGGTAAAGATACGATGCAAGCCTGCAATTGCGAAATTGCGCACCCTCAAATTACGATGCCCAACGCCGGGGACCTCTGCAATTCTACGGGACCCGGGACCATGGATCCGTTGAATTCGGGAAGCAGTTCGAATTTTAACATCCTGGGTTTTTGGTTTAACACTTCGCTAACGCGAGGCCGGACCGGATCGGATTACATTGTACGCAACAACGATTCATCAACCTAAAAAATGAATAGCATGAAGCATTTCTATCCGTATCGGCGGCTTTTATTTGCCGCCTTATTTTGTTTATTGGCCTTGCCTGTCCAGGCGCAGTTACAGTTGCCCAGGGCCAGCCAGATGGCCTCGGTGGGCCAGCAGGTAGGCATCAGCCATGTAAAGATCACTTACTCCAGGCCGTCCGTGGCCGAACGCGAACTTTGGGGAGCCCTGGTTCCCTATGGCATGAACAATCTTGGCTTTGGAACGGCAGCGGAATCGCCCTGGCGCGCAGGCGCGAACGAGAACACGGTCTTCAAACTGGACCAGGATGCCATGATCGAGGGCCAGCCCTTGCCGGCCGGCACCTACGGTCTTCATATGATCATTCATGAGGACGACAGGGCCACGATTATCTTTTCCAGGAACAGTGGGGCATGGGGAAGCTATTTCTACGATCCCGCGGAAGATGCCCTGCGCGTGGAAGTCACCACCGGCGAAGCACCGCATACCGAGCAGCTTACCTACCTCTTTAAGGACGTAACGCCTACCTCCGCGGTGGCCAGCCTCAGATGGGGCAGCAAGGAAATCCCCTTTACCGTAAGCTTTGATACGCCTTCCATTGTCCTGGATTATATCCGGCAGGAATTGCAGGATCAAGAAGGATTTAACCGCCAGAGCTGGGAACAGGCCGCCACCTATGCCCTAAATAATGGCGGGGATCTGGATGAGGCGCTCGGGTGGATCGATGCGGCCATCGCGGGACAGTTCTTCAGCCAAAAAACATTTAATAATCTGAGCATCAAGGCGCAAATTCTTTCCAAACAAGGAAAGCAAGCTGAGGCCGATGCCCTCATGGACGAAGCCCTGACCATGGGCACCGTGCTCCAGATCCACACTTACGGCCGGCAACTCATAGCCGGTGGCAACCCGCAAAAGGCGCTGGAAGTCTTCCAGAAAAACGCCAAAATGAACAAGGACACCTGGCCGGTGGACTACGGGTTGGCGCGCGGATACAGCGCCGTCGGGGATTATAAGAAAGCCCTGAAGCATCTGAAGATAGCGGAGCAACGCGCTCCCGACCCCCTTAATCGGAATGCCATCGCCGCCAATCTGGAAAAGCTCCAGAACGGTGAGGATATCAACTGACTTAACGGAGATTCAAACTGAATTGCAAAGCGTAAGGGAGGCCATCGGCCTCCCTTTTCAGCTTATGTAATCCCAGCGGTTCTTAAAGGCTTCCATCCGGCTGAGTTTATCGCGTACCACCTTGTGGTCGGGCGCTTCCAGGCCCGGATCTTCGCGCAGGATTTGCAGTGCATGGTGCCGGGCCGTGGCCAGGAGTTCCCGGTCGCGCACCACATCGGCGATTCGGAGGCTCAGGATTCCGCTTTGCTGGGTTCCCATAAGATCCCCCGGTCCGCGTAGCTTCAGGTCTGTTTCGGCGATTTCAAAGCCGTCGTTGGTGCGCACCATGGTCTGAAGCCTGGTTTTGGCGTCCTCGGAGAGTTTATCCCCGCTCATCAGGATGCAAAAACTCTGTTCGGCGCCGCGGCCCACGCGCCCGCGCAACTGGTGCAATTGCGACAGTCCAAAGCGCTCCGCACTTTCAATGACCATCACGCTGGCATTCGGCACGTCCACGCCTACCTCAATGACCGTTGTGGCTACCATGATCTGTGTTTGTCCACTGGCGAACCGCCGCATTTCAAATTCCTTGTCCTCGGGTTTCATTTTGCCGTGCACGATGGAAACCTGGTATTGCGGCATGGGGAATTCCCTGCTGATGCTTTCATAGCCATCCATCAGGTCCTTGTAATCCAGCGCTTCGGATTCCTGGATTAGCGGATATACCACATAGATCTGGCGTCCCTTTGCAATTTCATCTTTCATGAACCGGAAGACCTTTAAGCGGTCGGCATCCTTTCGATGGACGGTTCGTACGGGCTTGCGCCCCGGCGGCAATTCATCGATCAGGCTGATGTCCAGGTCGCCGTACAGGCTCATGGCCAGGGTTCTTGGGATGGGGGTGGCCGTCATGACCAGGATATGGGGAGGTGTTTGATTCTTTTGCCAGAGGCGCGCACGCTGGGCGACCCCAAAGCGGTGCTGTTCGTCTACAATGGCAAGGCCCAGGTTATGGAAATGAACCCGCTTTTCCAGTACGGCATGGGTGCCGATCAAAAAAGGAAGTTCCCCGGAAGCCAGGGCTTCCAGCATAGGTTTCCGGTCCTTTTCCCGAACCGATCCGGTCAGCAGGCCGGCGGTGATACCCATAGGCTCCAGCAGTTTTGTAACCGCCTGGTAGTGTTGCTGTGCCAGAATCTCGGTAGGTGCCACCAAACAGGCCTGATACCCATTGTCCAGGGCCAGCAGCATGCACATTACGGCCACCATGGTCTTGCCGGAGCCCACATCCCCCTGCAAAAGCCTGTTCATTTGGGCCTGACTGCCCAGGTCGGCTCTGATTTCGCGGATCACGCGTTTTTGTGCCTCCGTAAGCTCAAAGGGAAGGTGTTCGTTGTAAAAAGTGGTGAACCGGGCCCCTACAACTCCAAAAGGAAATCCCTTGATCCGTTTTTTGCGTTCCTGCTTCTTGGAGAGCAGGGCCAGCTGGATATAGAACAACTCTTCAAATTTCAGGCGGGCCTGGGCCCGGGCCAGGTGTTCCGCACTGTCCGGAAAATGAACCTGTACCAGGGCGTCGCGTTTCCGCATTAACTTCAAGGCATCCAGCAGCTGCTCCGGAAGGGTTTCCCGAATGCCTTCCCGAGCCTCTTTCAGGACGGCTGCGATCCATAAGGTCATCATCCGGTTGGTGACTCCCTGCCGGTTGAGTTTTTCGGTGGAGGGATAAACCGGTTGCATTCGGATACGTGGTTTTTCATTGAAATCCTTAACCAGTTCCATTTCGGGATGCGCCATGGAGAAGCCGCCTTTAAACCAGTTAACCCTGCCGAAAACCACATAGGGTTCCCCTAACTTGATACGCTCCCGGAACCAGCGATGGCTCCTGAACCAGACCAGTTCCATTTCGCCGGTGGCATCCTGGAACGTAGCGACCAGGCGCTTCCCGCGTTTTTGTTCCACGGTCTTGAGGTGAATGACCTGGCCTTTAACCAGTACATCCGCACTGTTGCGCTGCAATTCGCTGATGGTGTAAAAACGGGTCTTGTCGATGTGGCGGTTCGGGAAGCAATACAGGAGGTCCTGAAAGGTTTCTATACCCAATTCGCTGGCCAGGAGCCGGGCCCGCCCGGGACCAACTCCTTTTAAATACGCCACTGCCGTTTGTAGCGGTTGGGAAGCCATCGGACTAAATTACAGGTTCCCCCATATTCCTGCAACCCGGCTTTTCGCTAAATTTGTTGGAGAACCGCTCCGGATCCGCTATGCGCCAAACCTGTTTCCTGTTGTCTTCTTTCCTGGCCACGTGCCTGCTATCCGCCCAACCCGCTCCCGCTGATTTCACGGAAGGTTACATCCACATTACCCCGGATCCGATTACCAGGATGGTGGAAGGGGAGGTGCGCTATACTTTCCGCACTTTCGGCCGGAACGACAGTATCTTCCTGGATGCGCGTGCTATGGAATTTTACGGCGTTACCCTGGATGGAAGCCTCCTGGATTATTCCTACGACGGCAGGCGACTGGGTTTTAGTGCCCCCGGGGCCGGCAATCACCACCTGGACATAAGGTATACGGTGCACCCGAAGCAGACGGTTTACTTTGTGGGTTGGCAGGATGCGGTTAAGGGAAACGAACAAATCTGGACCCAGGGACAAGGGAAGTACAGCAGTTACTGGGTACCGAGTTTCGATGCCATGGACGAGAAAGTCATATTTGATTTAAAAATCAGCTTTCCATCTGACTCAGAGGTGATTGCAAATGGCGAATTAAAGCAAAAAACCAATAATGGAAATTGCAATACCTGGGAATTTGACATGCAGCGTCCCATGAGCAGCTACCTCCTGGCCTTTGCCATAGGTCGCTATGATTCCCTGGCCCTGACCGCCGCTTCGGGGGTTCCCCTGATCCTATACTACGCCCCCGCGGATAGCGCAAAAGTTCAAAGCACCTATCGGTATACCAGGGAGGCGTTCGATTTCCTGGAAGCCGAGATCGGCTATCCCTACCCCTGGGGAACCTATCGGCAGGTTCCGGTGCGCGACTTTTTGTATGCCGGGATGGAGAATACAGGGTGTACATTCTTTGCCCAGCATTTCGTCACTGATTCAGTCGGCTACCAGGACCAGCCGTATCTCAATGTAAATGCACATGAAATGGCACACCAGTGGTTCGGGAACCTGGTAACGGAAACCGATGGGGGCCAGCACTGGCTTCACGAAGGATTTGCGTCTTATTACGCCTACCTTGCAGAGGCTGAAATGCTCGGAGAAGAAGCGGTTTACTGG
>JBNKHB010000117.1:0-7841 GCA_050290125.1 Robiginitalea sp. | reverse complement strand
TACACTTCAGCGACTCCTTTACGAATGTTTTCCTGAAATTCCTGCCAATTGGATTGAATGGCCTCAATTGTTATCTTGTAGGGTGCGAAGGAATCCGGAAGAAGAACCGGGTCGGTAACAATCTGATTCACAAAACGGTGGACCTGTACGAAGCATTCAAAGCCAACCCGAGGGAATTCCCTCAGTTTTCCTTGCAGGATACCCTGTTCCTGCACTACAGCTGTCCCCAACGAGACAGGGTCATTCAGGTGTACGCCAAGCACATACAATTCAGTTTTACCCTTAGCGGCAAACGGCATTGGCACCACGGGGAAAAGACCTGGACCGCTACCCCGGGTAGCGGGCTGATCGTAAAGAAATCCGCCTTTATCCAGGAACTGCCATCGGATGTTATGGGTTGGGATGTAATGGTGTTTTATCTGAAGGATAGTTACCTGCGCCGGTTGCTGGAGGAATTCCGTGAGTATCTGCCCGTCCGGGAGCTGCCGGATCCGGGCAGGGACATGATCGAAACTTTTGTGATCGACGACCGCATACGGGCATGTTACGAAAGTTTTATCCCGTATTTCCAATCGGAACATCCGCTACCCGAATCGATCCTGGAAGGCAAATTCAAGGAACTGCTCTTTCAGATCCTTACCCATGAAGGCAACAAGCATATCCTGGCATACATCCTGCGGATCGGGAATGGGTTCCAAACCCCCATTTGGGAGGTAATGGAGGCGAACTTTACCTATAACCTGAAGCTGGCGGATTATGCGAATATCGCCAACCGCAGCCTGTCTACCTTTAACCGCGAATTCAAGGCGCATTACAAAATGCCCCCGGGGAAATGGCTCACCGAGCGGCGTCTCGCCAAAGCAAAATTCCTGCTGGAATCCACCGACCAAACCATCCAGGAAATCGCTTTTGACTGCGGCTTCAACAGCCCGTCGCACTTCAGCAAGATGTTCCGGGAGACTTTTGGCCTAAAACCCTCATCCGTTAAGGATCAACCGGCGGCTTAGAGAAAAGTTATCATTGCCTTGATCACCCGGTTCTCCGGTTTGGTCAACTCCCCGAACTGTTCTGGCACATCTGCGAAGCCCAGCCGGTGGGTAATAAAGGTTTCAACCGGAAAATCCGGAAGCGACCGGGTCACTTCCTTAAAATCTTCCCGGGTAGCATTCCGGCTGCAGAGCAGGCTCGTTTCTTTAGCGTGGATCTCCGGATGCATGAAGGTAAGCGGGCCTTTGGAAAGGCCCACCAGGACGTATCGGCCGCCATGCGCCATATATCGGATCCCGGATTCCAGCGCCCTGGTGTTGCCGGTGGCGTCGAATACAGCTGTAGCCATGTCGCCGGAAGTCCAATCGCGAATAATATCCGTGGTATCCGGGCTGGCAGGTGCCACGAGGTCGGCACCAAATGTTTCGGCTGCGAATGCCAGCCGGATGGGGTCGGTATCTATGGCGGCAACCTCCGCCCCGCTGCGTTTGGCAAAATAGACCAGTCCCAGCCCGATGGGGCCGCATCCCACCACTACTATCTTTTCTCCCGAACGCAATGCCGCACGCCTCACGGCATGGGCGCCAATGGCCAGGGGTTCGGTCAGCGCCATCTGGTCCCAGGATAAATCGCCGGCGGGAAGCAATAACTCCGTGGGTACGGTGATAAGTTCCTGCATGCCGCCGTCCACATGCACCCCGAGCACCTGTATCCGGCTGCAACAATTGGTGCGGCCGCCGCGGCAGGCAATACATGTACCGCAATGCACGTAGGGAATGGGGATCACAGGGTCACCGCGATGGATCCCCCCGGAATTCGGACCGATATCCAAGACCTCAGCCGCCAGTTCATGGCCCAGGATCCTGGGGTAGGTAAAGTATGCCTGGTTCCCGGCAAAGGCATGCAGGTCGGTGCCGCAGACCCCTATGCGCCGGATGGCCAGCAATGCCTGTCCATTGTCCGGGACAGGGGCTTGTTTCTCCGCAACTTCCAGCTGGCCGGGTTGGATACAGACAATGGATTTCATCCTATTCGAATTCTATTCGGAAAACCGTAGCGATCTCATTCATAGCCCCGGATTCAGGGGTTTCCAGGGTCAGAAGGCCTTCTGAAACCGACCATTGCAACTCGGTGTCGCTGCCCAGCACCTTTACGCTTTTTACCGCCTTTTCCAGCGGGGTCCGCAATTGCCAGGAAGCCTCGGCCTTTGGCATTCCCAGCGTAAAGACATACAGCTGTTGGCCGTCTTTGGACCGGGTAAACCGGATATCGCCGGCCGAGTACTCGATGGTGGCCGACTGCCCTCCGAAGTGGCCTGCCTCGATCTCGGCATCCCCGTAACCGAAGGTCTTGTACGCCCGTGTGCCGTAAACAGCTTCGCCGTGGGACTGCAGCCAATCACCAAGGGCAGTTAGTACCTCCCTTTGGTCTTCCCCGATCGTCCCGTCCGCCCTGGGCGAAATATTGAGCAACACGATCCCTTTCTTACTCCATACATCGATCATATTCCGGAGAACCAGGGCAGGCGGTTTATAGGTTTGCCCTTCCGTATAGCACCAGCTGCCATAGCTGATGGTGATGTCCGTGAGCCAATAGTCTTCGGAGAGTCCTTCCTTGCCGCCCTGCTCGATATCCAGGATGCCCACGTCCGCGGGAAGGTCTTCCTGTTTATAGGCTGCAATCGGCGCCTGGCCCCTGCCGGTAGCCGTATTGAAATGGTGGGCTACCACTTTCTGCCGGTAATCTTCCGGGATGGCATCCAGCCAGGAGTCGAACCAGATAATGTCCGGGGCGTAGTTGTCCACCACCTCCTTTACCTGGCCCAGCCAGTAATCGTGGAATTCGGCTTCCGGGATGTTGCCGTACAGTAAACGCAGCTTAGGGTCCGTGGTTGAGGTAATGTAGTCGGGATGGTAGGGAAAGTGGCTGTCCGGTCCGGGGTCCGGGGAGTTGCCGGCCCAGTTGGCGGTATCGCGCGCATAGCGCTGCAGGAGTTTGGCGTGGTGGAAGGTGGCGATGGTCTTCATGTCTTCCTCTTTAAGCGCCTTAAAAAGCCCACCCAGGATATCCGTTTGCGGCCCCGTGTCCCGTGCATTCCAGGGGTTGATATCACTGCCCCACATGGCATATCCGTCATGGTGCTGGGCGACCAGGCCGGCAAAGCGGGCGCCGGCCCTTCGGAATAGTCCCGCCCATTCCGCAGCATTAAAATGCTCGGCGGTGAACATGGGGATAAAGTCGTGGTAGTTGAATTCGGAAACCGGGCCGTAGGTGTCCCGATGGTGTTCATAGATGCCGGCTCCCCAACCCTCTTTATCAGGCACGTACATCCAGCGGGGGTACCATTCCGTCTGGAAAGCCGGCACGCTGTAGGGCCCCCAGTGGAAATAGATCCCGAACTTGGCGTCCTTGAACCATTCGGGTTCCCGGTCTATGGTGGCAAGGGAGGTCCAGTTCTCCTCGAAACGCGGTGCATCCGCAGGTTCGGATTCTGGTTGATCCGGACCGCTTTTACAGGCCGTTAAGGCCGTTAGGATCAGGATGACCCCTATTTTTTGGTTGATCATTTTTGCTTCATTTTCAGTATTGGTGATCCTAAAAGTTTGTCCCTGAAAAATAGTTAAATTGTTTCGGTACACGAAGTGTATCAAATAGATTATGGCAAAGGCCAATACCAAGATAGGGCTAAGAGAAGCGATGTCTATTGGAATCGGAGGCATGGTGGGCGGCGGTATCTTTGCCGTGCTTGGCCTGGCGGTGTCACTGGCCGGCGGAGGGACCCCGGTTGCGTTTCTTCTGGCGGGCACCCTGGCCCTGATCACCTCTTACAGCTATGTTTATTTGTCAAAAAAATACCCGGATCGCGGCGGAAACGTACGCTTCGTGAACCAGGGCTTCGGGCGGGGTGTTTTTAGCGGTGGGGTCAATAACCTGCTCTGGGTAAGTTACATCATCATGTTATCGCTATACGCCTCTGCCTTTGGTTCCTATGCGCCAAACCTGGTGCCTATAACGGGAGGTAGCGCAGACTTCCATATCTATGCCAGCGGCATTCTCATGCTCGGTTCCCTCATCAATTATTACAGCATAAAGGTAGTTGGCGCCATCGAATCCTATGCCGTGGTCATCAAGCTGATGATCCTGATCGGATTCATCGGGGTTGGGATCTACGGCCTTCCGGGGAGCGAATTTTTGGGACAGCTGTCCCCGGCGAATTGGGAGCAGCCAATAGGCCTCATAACGGGCGGGATGGTAATTTTTGTGGCCTATGAGGGCTTTGAATTGATTGCCAACGCGGCTCCGGATGTCGAGAACCCGCAGCGGAATATTCCCAGGGCCTACTACCTTTCCATCCTCTTTGTGATCCTGCTCTACGCAGTGATCGCAATCGTAACGGTAGGCTCCCTGCCCTTTGACAAGATCGCCGCCGCCCAGGATTACGTGCTGGCGGAGGCAGCCCGCCCGATGCTGGGACAGGCAGGGTTTGGGATCATAACGGTTGCTGCGCTGATCTCCACCTTTTCGGCCATCAACGCTTCCCTGCGATCGACTGGCATTGACCGTTCGAAGTGAACGATTGAGTCCCGGAAGGCGGGGGGTTTCTTACATGGTTTTATTGGCTACCTTTAGGAGGATCGGCCTCACCGGCCGGGAGTTCAAACCAACTAACACCAACTAACACCAACTAATATGGATCAACCAACACCACCCAATCCGGAGCACATCCTAAAGATCGCTACCGGGTTCTGGGCGTCCAAGCTCCTTTTGGCCGCCGTTGAATTTGACGTTTTCAACCGCGTAACCGGCCAACCCAAGTCGGCCCTGCAGCTTAAAAAAGAACTCGGGCTGCAATGCAGCGATCGCCATGTATACGATTTCCTGGATGCTCTGGTAGCCCTTGGATTCCTCGGCCGCGATGGGATCTGGGAAAATGCGCTTTACTCCAACACGCCGGATACCGATTTCTTTCTGGTAAAATCCAAACCCAGCTATATCGGCGGGATGGTAAGCATGCTCAACCACCGGCTCTACGGCTTTTGGGGCGATCTGGAAGAAGGTCTCAGGACCGGGAAACCCCAGAATGAGGCCAAGGCAGGCGGCGACTTGTTTGAGGCCGTATACGCCGATCCGGACAACCTGAAAGAATTTATCCTGAGTATGCGGGGTGTGCAAATGGGCAGCTTTATGGCCTTTGCCGGTAAATTTGATTTCAGCCGCCACCGAAAACTGGTGGACGTGGGGGGCTCATCCGGAATGCTTTCCCTGTTGGTAGCCAAAAATGCCGAGCATATGGAGTGCATCACCTGGGACTTGCCGCCCGTAAAACCCTTTGCTGAGGAAACCATTGCGGAATTCGGATTGCAGGACCGGGTAACGGCCCAATCCGGGGATTTCTTCAAGGATGCCCTGCCAAAAGGCGATATCATCGTGATGGGGAATATCCTTCACGACTGGGACGAAAAGACCAAATTGATGCTCATGGAAAAGGCTTACGAGGCCCTGGAAGAGGGGGGATGCCTGGTTGCCATCGAGAACATAATTGACGACGAGCGGCGCCAAAATGCCTTCGGGCTTATGATGAGCGTCAATATGCTGATTGAAACTGGCTCGGGCTTTGATTACAGCCTGGCGGATTTTAAAGAATGGGCGAAGCAAACAGGGTTCCGGTCCACTTCTCTTCTGCATCTGGCCGGCCCTTCCAGCGCAGCAATCGCTTATAAATAAGAAAAGGCGGCCTACAACAGGCCGCCTTTCTAATTTAAAATAGCTTCTGACCATCAGGCCAGGTCAAACCGGTCCAGGTTCATCACCTTGTCCCAGGCCGCAACGAAGTCTTTCAGGAATTTCTCCTGAGAGTCTCCGCAGCCATAGACTTCGGCCAGAGCCCTCAATTCGGAATTGGAACCGAAGATGAGGTCTACCCGGGTCCCTGTCCATTTTAACTTTCCGGTTTTCCGGTCGCGCCCCTCAAATTCCTCTTCGTCCTCCGAGGTAGCCTTCCAGACGGTGCTCATATCCAACAGGTTCATAAAGTAATCATTGGTGAGCGCCCCCGGGCGATCGGTAAAGACGCCGTGTTTGGAACCGTCATAATTGGTGTCCAGAACGCGCATACCCCCCAACAGTACGGTCATCTCCGGCGGGGTGAGGGTAAGCAGTTGAGATTTGTCCACCATCAGTTCCTCGCTAGAGGCCAGGAAGGTGCTGCGCTTGTAGTTCCGGAACGGATCCGAGAACGGTTGCAGCCAATCGAATGACTCCGCATCGGTCTGCTCAGCCGAGGCGTCGGTACGGCCCGGCGTAAAGGGCACGCTCATTTCGTAGCCGGCGTTCCGCGCGGCCTGTTCCACCCCGGCGCATCCCGCCAGTACGATCAGGTCTGCGAGCGAGACCTTTTTATTTCCGGTTTGGGCCCCGTTAAAGTCGGATTGGATTCCTTCCAGCGCCTTGAGTACCTTGGCCAGTTGCGGCGGATTGTTTACTTCCCAATCCTTTTGAGGTGCCAGGCGCACGCGGGCCCCATTCGCCCCTCCGCGCATATCGGAGCCGCGGAAGGTGGAGGCGGATGCCCAGGCAGCGGAAACCAGCTCGGAAACACTAAGGTCCGTATCCAGGATCCTGGCCTTGAGGGACGAGATATCGCCTGCGTCGATAAGGTCATGATCCACCGATGGCAGCGGGTCTTGCCAAATCAGGTCTTCATTGGGTACTTCCGGCCCCAGGTAACGGGATTTGGGTCCCATATCCCTGTGTGTGAGTTTGTACCAGGCCTTCGCAAAGGCATCCGCAAATTCCTCGGGATTTTCCAGGAAGTGCCGTGATATCTTTTCGTAAGCCGGGTCTTCGCGCAGCGACAGGTCCGTGGTCAGCATGGTAGGAGCGTGCTTCTTGGCCGGATCGTGCGCGTCCGGGATAATGCCCGCCGCATCCTTGGCTACCCACTGGTAGGCCCCTGCAGGGCTCTTGGTGAGCTCCCATTCGTAGCCGAACAGGTTCTCAAAGAAATTGTTGCTCCACTTGATAGGGGTTGTGGTCCAGGTTACTTCAGGGCCACCTGTAATGGTATCCCCTCCATGGCCGCTGCCGTAATCGCTGGTCCAACCAAAGCCCTGCTCGGCGATGCTTGCCGCTTCGGGTTCTGCTCCCACATGCGCCGTATCGGCTGCCCCGTGGGTCTTGCCGAAGGTATGGCCCCCGGCGATCAAAGCCACGGTTTCGTAATCGTTCATGGCCATCCGGCCGAAGGTCTCGCGGATGTCGCGGGCGGCTGCCACGGGATCCGGGTTGCCGTCCGGCCCCTCAGGATTCACATAGATAAGCCCCATCACCACCGCAGCCAACGGGTCTTCCAGTTCGCGGTCTCCCTGGTAGCGTTTGTCGGTAAGCCATTCTCCTTCCGCTCCCCAGAAGATGTCTTTTTCAGGTTCCCAGATGTCTTTGCGGCCTCCTCCGAAACCGAAGGTCTCCAGGCCCATGGATTCCAGTGCGCAGTTACCCGCCAGGATCATCAGGTCGGCCCAGGAGAGTTTGCGGCCGTATTTTTGTTTCACGGGCCAAAGCAAACGACGCGCCTTGTCCAGGTTGGCATTGTCCGGCCAGCTGTTCAGCGGCGCAAAGCGCTGGCTTCCCGTACCCCCACCTCCGCGGCCGTCGGCAATACGGTAGGTCCCGGCGCTGTGCCAGGCCATCCGGATGAACAACGGGCCATAATGGCCGAAGTCGGCAGGCCACCAGTCCTGTGAGTCGGTCATGATTTCAAAAATGTCTTTTTTGACAGCATCGAGATCGAGGCTTTTGAATTCTTCTGCGTAGTTGAATTCATTGCCCATCGGGTCGAGTAAGTTGGAGTTTTG
>JBNKHB010000116.1:0-7859 GCA_050290125.1 Robiginitalea sp. | reverse complement strand
GCCAAAAACCACCCAGATGTCTTTTTCAGGAGCATTGAGATCAACATCAATGGAACAGGAAGCAATAAAACTCCATGTCAAAAGAATCACCCAAAGCTTATATATATTTATTCTCATTTAACTAAAAATTGATGAGTACGCTGTCGCGATAGTCAAGGCCCAACAGGGTTGCCGCGCCGCCTACGGTGTTTAGATCGCTTTTATAGATCGCCAGTTCAACATAGCCGGACGAATTGAAGAGGGCCAGCAGGTCCCCGGGGCCCCGGCGCTGCGATTTCTCGAGATCAAAGTTGATCACTCCGCTGTATTGCGTATGGATCTCTCCAAGCTTCTTATTGCGGGCCTCAAGGGTATATTTCCGCCCGTTCCTGTAAGCTTCGAACAGCGATTTATGGATATTGGTCACCACGTTGCCATAGTTATCGATATAGATCACGCTGCCCACGATCGATTTCCCGTTATCTGCGATCCGCGGTGCAAATTCCTTGTACTCCCGCAGGTCTGAATAGGGCTTGCCAATCACCTCCAGGGTTCCGCCGCGCGCCAGGTGGCATGCCACCGGAACAAATACGTCCAGCACGGGGAAGGCGGTTTTCGGGGCATTGGGAAGGGTAATTTCTACCACCTTTTCCGGTTTCACTTCCTCGGTGATCAGGCTGATCACCCCATTGTCGGCGGCGATAAAATAGTGCCCGTCCACCAGCAGGGCCAAATGGGTGTTCTCCGGCGTACGTTCGGCATCCACGCCGACGATATGGATGCTGCCCTCCGGAAACGCCCTGTAGGCGTTTTTGAGGAGGTAGGCGCATTCCTGAATATGAAAAGGGCTTACCAGGTGGGAAATATCAACAACTACCGCCTCCTTGAGTTCCTTGTAAATGGTTCCTTTGATGGTTCCTACAAAATGGTCTTTCAGGCCAAAATCTGTAGTCAGGGTGATGATCTGCATCCGGCGCTGTTGATATTTTTTTTAGCTCGTCAAGCTGTTTTTTACGTAAGTTTGTTAGACAAAATTAAGCAAAAAAACAGGGAGCTTTCGCGCCCCGAGGCCCCCAAATTAAACTCCTGCCTTTTTTGAACGAACTCAATCTGGAATTAACGGATATCAGCCCCAGAGAATTCTTCGGGGAACGGAATTCCAATATCGACCTGCTCAAAAAATCCTTCCCGAAACTCAAGATCGTAGCCCGCGGCAGCCGCATCAAAGTATACGGTGAACCCCCGATGCTGGAGGAATTCCAAAAGCGATTCGACATGCTTACGGCCCATTTTACCCAGTACAACAAGCTGGATGAAAACGCTATTGAGCGGATCCTGAGCAGCAACGGGAAAGAGGATTACCAAAGCCCGTTGAACAGCGGTGACGTGCTGGTGCACGGCGTGAGCGGCCGCCTGGTAAAAGCGCAGACCGTAAACCAGCGCAGGCTGGTGGATGCGGTGGGAACGAACGACATGGTATTCGCCATCGGCCCGGCCGGGACCGGCAAGACCTATACCGGTGTAGCCCTGGCCGTTCGCGCGCTCAAGAACAAACAGGTCAAGCGGATCATCCTTACCCGACCGGCGGTGGAAGCAGGGGAGAACCTGGGCTTCCTGCCCGGCGATCTCAAGGAAAAGCTGGACCCTTATATGCAACCGCTCTACGATGCCTTGAGGGACATGATCCCGGCCGAAAAACTGGCCAAATACATCGAGGACGGCACCATTCAGATCGCCCCTATGGCCTTTATGAGGGGACGTACCCTGGACCATGCCTTTGTGATCCTGGACGAGGCACAGAATACGACCCACGCACAGATGAAAATGTTCCTGACCCGGATGGGAAAGAATGCCAAATTCCTGCTTACGGGGGATCCCGGCCAGATCGACCTGCCCCGCCGCATCATTTCGGGTTTGAAGGAAGCCTTGCTGATCCTCAAGAACGTGAAAGGGATCAAGATCATCTACCTGGACGACAAGGACGTGATCCGTCACAGCCTGGTCAAGAAGGTGATCGAGGCCTATAAGACCATCGAACATCAGAATTAATGAGCGCCACCATTACCGAAACCCATTTTGAGTTTCCCGGACAACAGAAAGTCTACAAGGGGAAAGTACGCGAGGTTTACTACCTGGAGGACGACCTGCTGGTGATGATCGCGACGGACCGGCTTTCGGCCTTTGACGTGGTCATGCCCAGGGGGATCCCGCACAAGGGGCAGATCCTGAACCAGATCGCTACCCGTATGATGGCCGAGACCGCCGACCTGGTCCCGAACTGGATGCTGGCCAGTCCGGATCCCAACGTGGCCGTAGGGGTACATTGCGAACCCTTCAAGGTGGAAATGGTGATCCGCGGCTATCTGGCCGGCCATGCCGGAAGGGAGTATAAAGCCGGTAAACGCAGCCTCTGCGGGGTTCCGATGCCGGATGGGATGCAGGAGAACGACCGCTTCCCGGAACCGATCATCACCCCTGCTACCAAGGCGGAAAAAGGGGATCACGACGAGGACATTTCCAGGGAAGGCATCCTGGAGCGCGGCCTGGCTACCGAAGAAGAAATGCGGGTGCTGGAAAAATACACGCGCGCGCTGTTCGAGCGCGGGAGCCAATTGGCAGAAGAGCGCGGATTGCTGCTGGTAGATACCAAGTATGAATTCGGCAAACGCCCGGATGGCACCATCGTGTTGATCGACGAGATCCATACCCCGGATTCCTCCCGCTATTTCTACAAGGAGGGCTACGAGGCGCGACAACAGCGCGGGGAGGCGCAAAAGCAGCTCTCAAAGGAGTTCGTTCGCCAGTGGCTGATCAGCCAGGGCTTCCAGGGACAGCCGGGACAAGAGGTCCCGCACATGTCCGACGAATACGTGGATTCTGTTTCAGAGCGTTATGTGGAGCTGTACGAAAACATTCTCGGAGAGGTATTTCATCCCGCCGACACCACCGACATACATACCAGGATTGAAAAGAACGTAAAGGCCTTCCTGGCCGAACTCTGATATCTGAGAGTACCTAGTAAGCAAACAGCCGTCTGAAATCATCGATTTCGACGGCTGTTTCGCATCATAGCTGATCTGATGCGCTCGTGGTATGTAAGATCGGGATGCCCAAACTAAAAAAGTTGTGGGATTTATCGACAAAAGGCCTCCTTTTTTCGATGAAATACACATTTTTTTAATACAATCCCAACCCTTATAAGGGTTTCCCCCACCTGAGGAGTTGTTCTGGGGTTACCTTTCCGGCATCCGGGAGTTGGTTCAGAATGTGCAGGAAGGCGATAGCGGTGATATAAGCGTCTCCCAAAGCCGTATGCCGGTCCTTGCAGGAGATGTCATAAACCCGGGCCAGGTCGTCCAGGGTATAACGGTCTTTCTTTCGGAGCAACGGACTCTTCAACAAGGTCTTTCGATACAGGGGTTCCGTATCGAGCAAAGGGTTCCTTAGTTTACCCATATTATGACGATTGAGCGCCTGCTGCAGCATACCCTGGTCAAATCCGATATGGTGGCCTACCAGGACAGCATCTCCCAGAAAATCCAATAAGCGCTGCAGGGCTTCCGCTTCCGGAATCCGACCTGGGTCGCTCCCAGGCAAGATGCCGTGGATGGGCACGGTGGTCCGGTCAAAGTGTTCCTGCAACAGGAAGATTTCCAAAGTGTCCGAAACCCGGACTCTTCCGGCTTCCAGCCGAAGTACCCCAATACTCAGGATACGGTCCCGGTCCAGGTGGAAGCCCGTGGTCTCCGTATCCAAAACCATAAAAGTCATTTCCTCCAGACGCGCCGGAAGTGCAGCCGCACGGGGCCGCCACAAGGACTTCACCCAGTGCAGCACTTTAATGCCGATGCCGGACTTCTGCGCATTCATCGAAGCAAGTTGGTTGCATTGAAGCGGAGGGCGATCAGGTCCTGCACTTCTTTAAGGGTCTTAAAGGTCCTCTTGAGCTTTACCTTTTCTTCCTTGCTCAATTGATCCAGTGCGATGTACCTGCCCGAATCCCCGTTTCGCAGTCCCTGGCGCGTGCGGAATTTAAGCAGCGCCTTAGTTGCATAGGAACAGGAAAGGAACAATTCGCGGTTGTTGGGTTCCAGTTCGGCCAGCTTTTCAAATCGGGCTGCCGTATTGTTGATGGATTTTATACGGTGGTGGAGGATCAGTACGCGCGCAGCGTCGGTGAAGGGCATCAGAGCCCGCAATTTCAGGTCAAAAAAGTCCTTGTATTTGCCATCCTGCTCCACCAGGAATTGGCGGAAAAATCCGGTGGGCGAGGGGTTCTGCAAGGCGCCTCCCGCCAGGTGGAAAAAAAAGATGGGATATTTGGCCACGCTCTCAAAGATATATTCGGACAAGGCGTCGACCAGGGCCCGTGCCCCGTAAGTCAGGTTGTAATCAAAGAAGATGGATGAGAGCAACACCTCGTCCTTCCCGGGGTTGATGATCCATCCGGATACCTTGCTCTTCCATTCGCTCAGGCTCAGGCACCAATCCGGGTTGGAGGCCATCATTTCGGCGGGGCAGTAGTCAAACCCTACCTGTTTAAGCCCGGCGGAAATCCGCGTGCCGAGCGCAAGGAAATATTCGGTGACCTCAGGTAAATCCTGCTCGGGCACGTCATCAAAGATCAGGGCATTGTCCTGGTCCGTGATCAGGAGTTGCTCCCCGCGGCCCTGGCTTCCCATCCCCAGCCAGGCAAATGGCGCAGGCGGCGGGCCTTGTTTTTTCAGGGACAGCTCTATAACCCGTTTTACGCAGGCATCGTTGAGCTCGGCAACCAGTTTCATAGTGATGGATATGGGGATATTGCTTTCCAGGTATCCGGCAAGGAGTTTTTGTACCTGCAACCTAATGGCCTTGAGTTGCTTGACCTTGCGACTTCTTTTTACCGCGCGCATGAGCACCTCCGGGTTATTGCCCATGGCCAGCATCAGGTCGTATTTGGAAACAACGCCCACCACCGGGCTTTCCGGGGTACCGTCCTCGGTGATGCAGAGGTGGCTGATCTCATTTTTCATCATCGCAAGCTGGGCCTGCGAAACCGTGAGGTTCGGCGGATACGTAATCACAGGATGGCTCATGATCTCGGACGCAGGGGCGGTAATGGGCGCTTCCCCTGTAGCTATATGCAGGCGGAGGTCTTTATCGGTAATGATGCCTAGCGGTTTTCCTTTTTCGGTAACCAGTACGGATCCCACCTTTTTACGATTCATTTTTCGGGCCACTTCCTGCACCGGGGCCGAGGGCCTGCAACTCACCGTTTTGCGGCTCGGCTTTACCGGCATCATGATCCCCAGATCGGAGGCCGTGGCCGCCGGACCGGCGGGTGATTCCGAAACGAGTTTACCTGCATCTTCCTTGGCATACGGATTCCGGGTATTGGAGGCAAAGCTTTCCAACAGGAAATTACCGATCTCTTCGTAGGACTGGATGTAAGGACGGAAGGCCTCGATCGGGATGGCGTAGAGGATACTCTCTTCGATAGAACGGGCCTGCAGCTTGTAATCCTGTCCGGCCATCAAAGGTCGTAGCCCGAAAATGTCGCCTTCGTCGCAGATATCCACGATCTGCCCCGATTCCGCCACCTGGAGTTCCACAGCCCCCTTTTGCACCACATAAAAATGGGGATGTACCGGTTCCCCATGGCTGAAAACGCTGCGGCCTTTTTCGCAGAAAACAATCTCCACTTCCTGCGCCAGTCCGGCGAGATCCCGGGAGGTCATTTCCGAAAACGGCGGGTATCGCCTAAGGAAATCCGCAACGCGTTCCGAGATCCGGTTACTCATAACGGCAAAGCGTGGAATCGGATTTTATGAAGTACGGCTTGTAGTTGCTGGCCTCGGGATCCGTACACCCGCAGAGGTCCAGTAATTCGATGTTGCGGAAATCGATGGGGTGGCTTTCCGCCTGCAGGGAGATGTAACCTTCGGTAAGGATCTCGCCCGCCCGGCTGCGCCATTTGTCGGAATCGGATATCCCGAAGCTGCTCCAATCGGCCTGGTCTTGCTCCCGGTTGATAAAAAAGCCCGTTATCTGGGGTTTCTGGTAGGTGAGTACGGTATCGCCTTCCACAATGTGCGTAATAGATTCCCCGCCCAGCACGACTACTTCCACGTGCACCCAGACGTCCCCGTCGTAAGTCTCTGAGGTGGAATCGATACAGTGGTCGTAATTGATTTCGCCATCTATTTCCACGGCCGTCCCCGGGGTACAGAGATTGGCAGTATGGCGTGTTCCTTCGCCCAGGCCGCCGAGCAACTGCACTTCGATGGAAACCGGGAAATCCTGTCCGAAGTCATTGCTTTCCGCCGACTGGGAATGCACCATGATCCCGCTGTTGCGGTTGTTCCAGACTTCTCCGCCCGGGGTTTGGTCGCCGGTGAACCGGTAATCGAACCGCAGCTTGTAATACGAATACGGTTTCTTATAATACATATGGGCGTAGGCGTCCCCAAAGGTCTCATATTGGTCATAGACTACCCGGATCATCCCATCCTCCGCCCGGAAGGTATCCTTGTAATTCACCCCGGTATCGCGGTCCGCGAATTTGATCACCCAGTCGGACAGATCCTTTCCATTGAACAAGGGTTCCCAGAGCTCTTCCCCGGGATCGGAGTCAGCCAGCACACTCTGATCGGGTTGCTGGCCGGATTGCTGTCGGCAACTAAGGGTAATACATGCCAGGATCGAAAGGATAAGGGTGCGTGTCATAACCACAGGGATTGATTCGATTAAACTTAGCGATTTCCACCCAGATATCCTTAACCCTTGGCAGTACTCACAGCTGGTGAAGAGAAAGCAACCGGATGTAATTTTTTGTATCTTGGAAAAGTACCGAAACTCCATCCGACCTGGGGGAGGGCGTTTTGGACATTAAACGAATGTCCTATGCGCTTTACTTTCAATTTATTCCTATTCTTCTGCACGGCGTCTTTGTCCGCTCAGTTCACGTCGGGTACCGCTGCAAATGCAACCAGCCAACGCCTGGACCAGTTGGGGCTGGTCTACTTTAGTTCCCGCTTACACGGAGGGGAACAGATCGAAGGCTCCCAGCATTTGGACGAGCAGTACAAACCGGCCCGTATCAGCGGTATCACCCAGACCCATTTGGTACGTTTTAATGCGTACACCCACCAGATTGAAGTGCGAATGGAAGGAGGAGCCACGGCGGCGCTGCCGCCAGGCCGGGAATTTCTGGTGGAGATGCAGGATGGCAGCGGACGCAACTTCGTGACCCGCAGCATTCCGGTGGATACAGGCGAAGTTGAGGATGGTTTCCTGGAGCAGATTGCGAAAGGGGATCAGTTCAGGTTATACCAGCGGCCCAGGATCCGCTACATGGAGGAAGAACCCGCCCGGGGATACAGCCCTTATAAGCCCGCCCGGTTTGAAGCGGCGCCCGCCGAATTTTACCTGGAAACTTTTGAGGACGGCAAATTGCTCTTGCGACAATTGCCCAGGCGTAAGAAGGATTTTATGGCATTCTTCGGGGATGAACAGTACGTAAAGGCGTATCTGAAGGATCATAAGCCTGATTTGGTCTCAGAAAATGATCTGGCGGCTTTTATGCAGGCGTATTTCAGTCGGTAATTACACTTTTCCGTATTCCGACGGGGAACATTCAAAATGTTGTTTGAATGCCGTGGAGAAATAAGCGGGTTGATTGAAACCTACGGCATATCCCACTTCTGAGATATTATCATGGCCTTCCCTGTGGCCCGGTTGCACCATCTTCTCCATCTTCTGTAGAACATCCTTCCACTATTCACAGGAACAATTCCTGTTGAAAATGTGACCTGTCCACTTCAAAGCCAGAAAACAGGCAGCAGGACGAATAACTTGGATATAAATCAGAGCGGGTTATATTGATTATCAACTATATC
>JBNKHB010000115.1:0-7927 GCA_050290125.1 Robiginitalea sp. | reverse complement strand
ATTGTCTTTTTTGGAGAATATATTGGCGCGTTGAATGAGGATCTCCTCGTTGCGGCCGTCGATTTGCTGGAGCTCGTCAAGCAGCAGCTCCGCCTTCTCCAGATGGTTCTCAAAGACCAGGACCTCTACGTGCAGCAAACGAATCTCAACGGCGTCGGGATGCTGTTGCAATCCCATGCGGATCGCCTTCTTGGCAAGGGAGATCTTCCCGTTGTTCAGGTAGTGGTGAATGATCTCTTCAAAGTCCTCGGCGTCGAAAAAATAGACGTCGTCGGTTTTAAGCATGGACTCGAATTTTGCTACGGAAGGAGTGGGTTGTTCGCTCGGGTCTAGCCTCATAAATGCCTTTTTGGATTCCGCTCGGAACTAAAGTATTTTTTTGGGCCGCTGGCTCGCGGTCCGGGGGTCCATTCTTATCAACAAATTAGTTAACAGCCCCGTTTTGCCAGTTGTCCAGCAGTCCGAGCAGCTGTTTGCAGCCTGTCCGGATCTCCGTTTCGGTAATGGTCAGCGGCGGGCTGATCCGCACGGCCAGGGGCTCGAATAACAACCAGAAAAGCAGTAGCCCGCGGCTCAGCGCTTCCCGAACCAGGTAGTCCGCTATACGGGCATCCGGCAGGATCAGCGCCAGCATAAGGCCACGTCCGCGCAGCTCTTTGACCAGCGGATGGACCAGGCACTCGCGGAAGATCTTTTCCTTTTCCAGGGTTGCCGGGATGAGGTCCCCGGACCGCAATTCCCTCAGGGTTGCCAGGGCGGCGGCGGCCACGACCGGATTCCCGCCAAAGGTGGTTATATGCCCGAAAGCCGGATTGTTGCTCAAAGTCTCCATATGTGCTCTGGAGGCGGTAAAGGCTCCGACGGGCAGGCCGGAAGCCATTCCTTTGCCGGTGACTAAAATATCCGGAACACAGTCGTATTGCTCAAAGGCAAAAAAGGATCCGGTTCGCCCGAAACCCGGCTGAATTTCGTCCAGGATCAACAGGGCACCGGTCTGATCACAGCGCTCGCGGACCGCTTTGAGGTAACCTTCGGGAGGCAACAGGAAGCCGGCCCCGCCCTGGATGGTCTCCAGGACAACGGCGGCTGTTTGGGAATCGATGAGCTGCAGGTCCTCGCGGTCCCCGAAACGAAGATGGCGCACGCCGGGGAGTAAGGGACGAAAAGGGGCCTTGCGGCCTTCATGGCTCATCAGGCTCAGGCTGCCCAGCGTATTGCCGTGATAGGCATCCCTGGCTGCCAGCAGTTTATAGCGGCCGGTGACGCGCCGGGCCAGTTTAATGGCGCCTTCCATAGCCTCTGTCCCGGAATTTACCAGATAGGTGGTCTCCAGCGGATCGGGAAGCGCTTCCGCCAGTTCGCGGCAGAGGGTTACGGCCGGTTCCGTCGCAAACTCGCCATAGACCATCACATGCATGTACCGGCCGGCCTGTTCCTGAACGGCGCTGACCACCGCCGGGTGGCAATGCCCCAGGCTGCAGGCGGATACCCCGGCGATAAAATCCAGATAGGCCTTGCCCTGCGCATCGTAGAGATACGAACCTTCGGCGCGCTGGATCTCCAGCCCCAGCGGATGCGGGCCGGTTTGGGCCTGGTAGTGCAGAAATTCACGGTTCACGGCTCAGGATTTTGATTGGGAGGCGGCAGGTACCGGCGGGCGGCGCCCGGGAAGGCCGCTTTGGGCAGGGGCATCCGGGTCCTCCTCATCGCCTTCTTCCGACTCCCGGTCAATGGGCGTGCTGAGTCCCCGGATCTCCGGCAGCACCAGATTGTTGTCGTCGTCATCAAAGATCGCCTCTTTGGACCGTATCCGCTCGTCCCCGCGCCAGATAAAACCGGTAAGGATGCGCTCGTCTTGCGGCAGTTCGGCCTCCGGGAAGATGGTGCCGTCCGGGTTGGTGTAAAAAATGATCTCCTCTATATCGCTCTGCTCCATGGTCAGGCGGATACGGCTGCAGATGGTCTTGTTGATCCCGAGAAGTTCCTGGTCGTCGTTGTACATAAAATAGACCACCTCGGTGTTGCCCACCAGATCCACGATCTTCAATTCGTTCTCGATGAACTTGCCGAACAGGTCTTTGCCCTTTGCCTGGTTGTACCCGCGCTGGCCCACCGTGTCCTCGGAAATTATGAAGGAATTGTTGATTACCTTCAGGGAATCCAGTTTGTCGGTCTCCATGTCGCTGAGCAGGTAAATACTGTCTCCCGTCATCTGGTTCTCCAGGTTCCAGAGGATGGGATTGCGGATGAGCTGGGTTATGCCCGTACGCTGCTCAAAGTGGATGGAATCGCACTTCCCGCTCAGGTCCGTCTTGTAGAATTTGGCATTGCGGAAGGCGCGGAGCACCCGCTCTTCCGGCTTGCCGGTGACCATCAGCGTATCCCCGTGCATATAGAGGGAATCCTGTTCCACCAGGCTGATGGAGACCGCCCTTTTGGTGGCGAATAACGAATCCTTCGCTTTATGGACCTCTGCGTAATGCGCGCGGATCACCCCGTTGTTCAGGGTATCGGTGACCACGATGTTGTTGGTGGCCGAAGCAAATTCGGTAGCCTTGTCAAAGTACACGCTGTCTCCCTCGATGATCCGGTTGTTGTAATGGATCTCGGTGTTCTTGATGCCGTATCCCTGCTCGATCTTGGTATCGTAGAACCCGCGCTCGCAATACAACTGGTAGCTTTCCCCGGTAACGGTGGAAGGCCCATACATATAGGCGTTCTTAGAGTTTGTGTAGTAATCCAGGCGGGCCGATTCTATGGTGTAATCCGGATTGTTGATCAGTACCGAATCCTCAAACTGATACTTCTTGTTGGTCATGAAATACCGCCCGATCTCACTGGTCAGCGTATTGACCGAATCTACCACCCGGCCGTGGTCCCGGTAATAGGCCTCCTGCTTTTCGCGGTCCAGGTAGAGCGTATCCGTGGTAAGGGTCATGCTGCGGTTGGTCAGGCGCACGCTCTCATAAGCTTTCGCCAGTTTCAGGTTCCCGTCGTATTCCACGCGGCCACTGGTCATCAGCACTGAATCCCCCTGCTTCAGGCGGACATTGCCGATGGCCTCCAGCCGGTTGTCTGCCTGGTACAAAAAGGCGTAATCGCACCAGAGATCGGCTCCCTGGTGTTCGAACTGAACCTGACGCTGGTCTTTGCTGAAGATGGAAGCTCCCGGACGCAATGCCTCGTCCTTGGTAAAGTTTCCGCCGTAAACGATGGTGATCCGCTTATTGACCGTGCTGTCGCTTTGCCCATAGGAAAAGGGCGCGGCCAGGAACAATCCGATAAGGAGCAACAGGGGTCTCACCAGGCAATTTTGTCCAAAAATAGCATAAAATAGGGCGCCGGGGCAGGCTTTCACACCCTTTTAGCACTCCCGGTTCAGCGGTGGATGGTCTGGGTTCGGTCCGGTCCTACCGATACGATCCCGACCGGGGTCTCCAACGCTTCCTCCAGGAACCGGATGTAGGATTTCAGGTTTTCAGGCAGCTGATCCGCTTCGTTCAGGCCGGTCAGGTCTTCCTGCCAGCCCGGCAGTTCCGTGTAGACCGGGGTAAGGTGTTCCGCTTCCAGCGTATACGGCAGGTGGTCGATTTTCGCACCCTTGTAGTTGTAAGCAGTGCATACTTTTACCGTGTCGAAGCCGCTCAGCACGTCGGCTTTCATCATCATCAGGCGGGTCACCCCGTTGATGCGTACCGCGTACTTCAGCGCGACCAGGTCCAGCCAGCCGCAGCGGCGTGGCCTGCCGGTGGTGGCGCCGAATTCATTGCCCACGCGCCCCATGGTCGCTCCGGCCTCGTCAAAGAGCTCGGTAGGGAAGGGGCCGCTGCCCACGCGGGTGGTGTAGGCCTTAAAGATGCCGAAAACATCCCGGATGGCCCCGGGGGCAATGCCCAACCCGGTGCAAGCGCCGGCCGCGGTGGTATTTGAGGAGGTAACAAAAGGGTAGGTGCCGAAATCGATGTCCAGCAGTGAGCCCTGCGCGCCTTCCGCCAGGATCTTTTTACCCGCTTTCAGCTGCTGGTAGAGGTACTCTTCGCTGTCGATAAAGTTGAGCTCCCTCAATTCCTCTACGGCAGAGAGGAACTCGGCTTCCAGTTCCCGCAGGTCGTACTGCAGGTCCACCTCGTAGAAGTGGATCATTTTTTCATGTTTGTCGGCCAGGGCCCGGTAGCGCTCCTTCCAGTCCGGGAGCTCAAGGTCGCCGACCCGCAATCCGTTGCGCCCGGTCTTATCCATATACGCCGGCCCGATCCCCTTTAAGGTGCTGCCGATCTTGGCCTTTCCTTTGGCGGCCTCGGAAGCCGCGTCCAGCAGGCGATGGGTGGGCAGGATCAGGTGGGCTTTCCTGGAGATGAGCAGGCTTTTCTGAACATCGATGGAGTAAGGTTCCAGTTGCTTCAGTTCGCGCCTGAAGATAACGGGGTCGATCACTACCCCATTCCCCACCACATTCACGGCTTTGGGGTGGAAGATGCCTGACGGGATGGTATGCAATACGTGCTTGATCCCGTCGAATTCAAGGGTGTGTCCGGCGTTCGGGCCTCCCTGGAAGCGGGCGATAATATCGTAATCCCCCGTTAAAACATCGACGATTTTTCCTTTACCCTCGTCTCCCCACTGGAGGCCGAGCAGCAGATCTACATGCATCGGTTGGTCGGTTAGTTCGCGGTTTCTTCATTCCGGTTCCGGGTACCGTAGAAATAAAGCGAGTGATTGTTGATTTTGATATCGAAGACCTCTTCTATGGTCTTCTTTATGGATTGGATGCGCGGATCGCAGAATTCCACAACTTCTCCCGTATCGGTAAGGATCACATGGTCGTGCTGCCGGTCGAAATAGGATTTCTCATACTGCGCCTGGTTCTTGCCAAACTGGTGTTTGCGCACCAGCTTGCATTCCAGGAGCAATTCTATGGTGTTGTAAAGGGTGGCCCGGCTAACCCTGTAATTCTTGTTCTTCATTTTGATATAAAGGGACTCGATATCAAAATGCTCCTCGCTGTCGTAGATTTCCTGGAGTATGGCATAGCGCTCCGGGGTTTTCCGGTGCCCGTTCTCCTCCAGGAAAGTGGTGAAGACATTTTTGACGATTTCCTGATCCTTGCTGGCCATCTCTTCGTGCGGCTTAATCCAACTACAAAAGTACGCTTTAAATTAGGATTTGCCGCAACCGGTTCCGGAAATTAAGGGCGGAGGCTTCCTCAGACGCGGACCACTTT
Organism: Robiginitalea sp.; assembly: GCA_050290125.1. Lineage (GTDB taxonomy): Bacteria > Bacteroidota > Bacteroidia > Flavobacteriales > Flavobacteriaceae > Robiginitalea. The sequence goes on along the minus strand of JBNKHB010000115.1, from coordinate 2,706 downwards.
CTCGATCCCTTTGATCTCCTTCAGGTTCGACACCAGTTTTTTAAGGATGGATTTATTTTTGACCACAACGGTGATCCGCCCGGTAAAGGTTCCTCCTTCGGTAGCGAAGTTGATGTTGCGCATGTTCACGTGCATCTCGTCCGAGATCACATCGGTGATATCGTTGATGAGCCCCAGGTTGTCGATACCGCTCAGGTGGATCTCGGCGGTAAAATCCTGCTGCGAGGAATCCACCCATTTGGCGGAAATGATCCGGTAGGCGTAGTTGGATTGCAGTGAAATGGCGTTGGGGCAATTCTTCTTGTGGACCTTGATCCCCTCGTTCACGCTAACAAAGCCGAAGACTTCATCCCCTGGGATGGGGTTGCAGCATTTGGACAACGTGTAATTCAGTTTCTCTTCTTCCTTGCCGAACACGAGCATATCGTATTTGGCGGTGATCTCGTCGCGGTCAATGTCCTTGGGCGCTTCCTTCCGGCGGATCTTGTTCTTGAAGAAACTGATAAAGGCATTGTTGTACGAGGCGGCGAAATCCCGGATCTGCTGGTTGTCGATGGCCCCGTTCCCGATGCGGTAGAACAGGTCCAGGCTGGTCTGCAGCTTAAAGTACACGACCATTTTATTGATCACATCCTCGCTGAGCGTAATTTTCTGCGACTTCAGTTTGCGGCGCAACACCTCTTTGCCCTCTTCAGCCAGTTCCTTTTTCTCCTCTCGCAAAGAAGACCGGATCTTGGAGCGTGCACGGGCTGTGGTGGCATAATCCAGCCAGTTCTGATTCGGTTTGGAGTTGTCGGAGGTAATGATCTCTACCTGGTCTCCGCTTTTGAGTTCGGTGTTGAGCGGTACCAGTTTGCTGTTCACCTTGGCGCCGCGGGTGCGCATCCCCACTTCGGTGTGGATGTGAAAAGCGAAGTCCAGCGGGGTCGCTCCCTTGGGAAGGGATTTGAGCTCCCCCTTCGGGGTAAAGACAAAGATTTCCTTGGAATACAGGTTCAGTTTGAATTCCTCCACAAAGTCCACGGCGTTCCCATTGGAGGTCTCCAGCGCCTCCTGCAGGCGGTTGAGCCAGGTTTCGATCCCCTGTTCCTTCTGCTCCCCATGTTTGTATTTAAAGTGCGCCGCATAACCCTTTTCCGCGATCTCGTGCATGCGCTCCGAGCGAATCTGCACTTCTACCCAGCGGCCCTTCGGCCCCATTACTGTAATGTGTAGGGCTTCGTAACCCGTACTCTTGGGCGAGGAGATCCAGTCCCTCAGGCGGACCGGGTTGGGGGTAAAGTGGTCGGTTACGATGGAGTAGATCTTCCAGGCCAGGAATTTCTCGTTCTTCCGGTCCGATTTATAGATGATTCGGATGGCGAATTTGTCGTAGATCTGGTCAAAGCCCACATTCTGGGCCTGCATCTTCCTGCGGATGGAATAAATGGACTTCATCCGCCCCTTGATGTAATAATTCAGGCCTTCCTTGTCCAGCGAATCCTGGATAATGGCCGAGAAGTCATTGATATATTGCTGCTGGTCTTCCCGGGTGTCCTCGATCTTGCTCTGGATGTCGTTGTAGACGTCCGGTTCGGTGTACTTCAGGCTCAAATCCTCCAGTTCGGTCTTAATGTTGTAAAGGCCGATCCGGTGGGCCAGGGGAGCATAGATATAAAGGGTTTCCGAGGCGATCTTCACCTGCTTGTGCTCCGGCATGGCGTCCATGGTGAGCAGGTTGTGGTAGCGGTCGGCGATTTTGATAATGATCACCCGGACATCGTCGTGCAGGGTAAGCAGCATCTTGCGGAAATTCTCCGCCTGCTGCGAGATGTTCATGTCCTTTTTCAGGTGGGCGATCTTGGTAAGCCCATCCACGATGCGTGCCACCGTTTCGCCGAACATCCGCTCGATGTCGACCAGGGTATAGGAGGTGTCTTCCACCACGTCGTGCAGCAGGGCAGATGCGATGGAAACGGCGTCCAGGCCAATTTCCGAGGCCACGATCTTGGCCACTGAGATGGGGTGGAAGATGTAGGCCTCCCCGGATTTCCGCCGCTGGTCCTTATGGGCATCCACAGCCACGTCAAAAGCCTGCCGGATCAGCTTTTTATCCTCGTCCGAGAGGGTCTGGTAGCTGATCCGCAGCAGTTCCTTGTATTCCTTGGCGATCTGCTTATTCTCCTTTTCTATGAGGGTTTGGGATGCCATAAATTAAAATTACCACAAATCTGATAGCATAACAACAAAAATTGTGCCCGGCGGGCGCTGAGCGGGTTTTCGGCGTCATTCGTCGTGCGGGTTGCCCAAAGGCGACAAAAGGTCAGTTAGATTTCAGGAATTTCAGGGTAAGGCCCAGTTGTCCCAGATGATACAGGTCGTGATGCAGCAGGCCGTTCACGAGGAAGGCATAAGGGAAGTCCCCACCGTAATCCTGATCGTAATAGGTGGCTTCCAGAAAGGAGTCGTCCCTGCCCTCCAGTTCGGCGAGCAATTGGTCCAGGCTGTCATCGAAGCGTTTCAGCACGGCTTCCCAACCCTGTTGGGCCATGGAATCCGGGTCCGGCCAGTTTTCCGAATCCCGGTCCCGAAGGCGCCCCGTGCCCGTCCGGATCTTTAGCAAGGCGTCTTCCCGCCAGGCCGAAAGATGCGACAGGAGCTCGGCTGCACTGTGAACCCCCTGCAAGGGTCTTATAAAGGCTTCCCGGGGATCCAGCGTTTTGAGTT
>JBNKHB010000114.1:0-7950 GCA_050290125.1 Robiginitalea sp. | reverse complement strand
TTCATGATGTTTAGTTATGTGTCAGAACGCCACAAATATATAAAATTTTTTATTGTGGCCAAATGACACAAATGTTTATTTTTGCAATATGGATCTGAAGACTTTCTATAGCCGCGGGGCCGATTATTTTTTGCCCAACCTCTCCATTGATATCGTTATTATCGGGTACCGGGATGGCGATCTCCAGTGCCTGCTCCTGAGGATCGGGGAGAAGTGGTTGTTGCCCGGCGGTTATATTGCCCGCGAGGAATCCGTGGAAGCCGCAGCCTCCAGGATCATGATGGACCGGACCGGTCTGGAAGACCCGCACCTGAAGTTCCTGTCGGTATTCGGGGATCCCGGGCGCAATTTCAGTGAAGAGTGGAAGGAATTCGTGGAGCAAAGCGGGTTGGAGTGGCAGGAAGGGCTATGGGTTAACGATCGTTTTGTGACCCTGGCGTATTATTCCCTGGTGCACATTGAGGATGTGCAGCCCGTCGTGGGGCATTTTGACCAGGAGTATGCCTGGTTTTCATTCGATGCGCTGCCCGATATGTGGATGGACCATCGGGAAATCGTATGGGAGGCCCGGGAGCGACTTAAGGAAGACGTCAGGCATGACTACGTTACGCCAAACCTGTTGCCCGAACGCTTTACGATGCCGGATTTACATCGCTTGCACCAGACCATCCTCAGCGAAAAACTGGAGCGCAGCCGCTTCCAGAAAAAGATGCTGGCGACGGGACTTTTTCAGCGCCTCCCTGAACTACAAAAGGACTCCCCAGGACGGAATCCGTATCAGTACCGGCTAAAACCCGATTAGCAGGTACTGCAATTAACCGGAAGGCGTTTTAATCTATTGCCGAACCTCCTTACCTTAGCCGCTGCTCCCGGTAAATGCAATCGGGAGGACTGCAACGAATGGCCGCGAAACTCGATCCGTACGCCGCGCTCCGCTACCGGGAATTCAACATATTCCTGGTGGTGCGTTTTGCCATGGTCTTTGCCTGGTCCATGCAGTTCATCCTGATCGAATGGTTCGTGTATTCGCTTACCAAGGACCCGCTCTCCCTGGGGATGATCGGGCTGATGGAGGTGATCGCCTCGGTAGGCATGGCGCTTTTTGCCGGCCACATCGTGGACCAGAACGAGAAGCGGAACCTGCTGGTGTATTGCATCCTCGGATTTTCCCTGATCAGCCTGGGGCTATTCTTTGTGAGCACCCCGGCCGCTACGGCTACCCTGGCGGACTGGCAACAACTCTATATTATTTACGGCCTGGTCTTTCTGGGCGGATTGGTACGCGCCTTCCTGGGGCCAACCGTCTTTTCGTTGCTCGCGCTGATCGTCCCTAAACAGATCTACCCGAACGCCGCAACCTGGAGCAGCAGCACCTGGCAATTCGCAGCCGTTTTGGGGCCGGCCGCCGCGGGATTTTCCATCGGCTGGATCGGGGTGCACTGGTCACTTTGCGTCATCTTCGGCTTCTCATTGATAGCGCTGATGTTCCTGCTTCGCATCAGCCGCAAACCCATCCTGAACCCGAAGATCGGCGAATCGGTGTTCCAAAGCCTGAAAGACGGGCTGCGCTTCGTAAAAGGCAGCAAAGCCATCCTGGGGGCATTGACGCTGGATATGGTGGCTGTATTGTTCGGCGGGGCGGTGGCGCTCCTGCCCATCTATGCCCAGGATATCCTGCACGTTGGCTCCGAAGGTTTCGGTGTGCTGCGGGCCGCTCCGGCGGTGGGTGCCGCGCTGACCATGATCGGCTCCACCCGCTTTCCGCTTCACCGCAACGCGGGCCGCAAACTGCTGTGGGTGGTATTCGCCTTTGGCCTGTGCATCATCGTCTTCGGGATCTCCACCTCGTTCTGGATTTCGGTAGCCGCCCTGTTTATCAGCGGGGCCGTAGACGGGGTTTCCATGATCATCCGGCAGACGATCCTGCAGCTGAAGACCCCGGACCACATGCGGGGGCGGGTGGCTTCCGTCAATTCCATTTTCGTGGGCTCCTCCAATGAGCTGGGCGCCTTTGAGAGCGGCCTGACGGCCAAATTGATGGGTACGGTTACGGCGGTAGTGTTCGGCGGCTGTATGACCTTGCTCACGGTAGGCGCTACTGCGGTGTTCTCTCCTGCATTCCGCCGTCTGGACCTTTCGGATGAAGTGGGGGAGGAGAATGCCTAGTCCGCAAAGATCAGGGCAAGGTATTGCCGGTAATGCGCCAGTTGTTGCGAAGTGATCTTGGCGTCGTTCAGGGCCTTGGACGTGATAAAGGCCCCTTCCATAATTACCGTAAATAGATCCGCCAGCGAGCCGGCGTCATAACTGACCCGGGGCGGGTGCTTGGCCGCCGCCGCATCGATGAGCGCAACGAGTTCCTGCCGCCACTTCAACAGGGCATTGGTAACCTTTTGCTTGATCTCCGGGCTGAATTGCTCCGGTTCATAGAGGTAGGAGGCATACAGGCAGCCCTCATACGGGGTATCCAATTCCTTGAATATATCCACAAAGCGCTGCACAAAACCCAGGAGCCTTTCGCGCGGTTCGCCGATGGGCCGCGTTTCTTCCAGGGAAGCCTGCAACTCCTGCATATCCGCCCGCACAAAGTGCTCCATTAGTTCCAGGGCCAGTTCGGCCTTACTGGAGAAATGGTAGAAAAACGAACCTTTGGTAATACCCGAACGCTCCAGGATCTGATCGATGGTAGTGCCCGCAAACCCGTTCTCCAGGACCAGTTGCGTGGTCTCGTCAAGGATGCGTCGCCTCGTTTTGCTTCCGTCTCTTGGCATGTCCCAAAGATATCATTTTAAATTTTAACAAACTAGTTCGTATAAAATAAAATTAAATTATATATTTGCACCAACTAGTTTGTATAAATAAAAAATTATCAATCATGCCAACTCCATTAGAAATCCTGCTCGATCCCATTTCCCTGGCGGTCATCGGGATGTACCTGCTCCTCTTTGCCTGGGAACGCTTTTTTCCGCGTAACAAGAACATGCCCAGGATCAAACACGCCACCACCCGCGGGCTCATTGCCTTCGGGGTATTCTTTTACCTGAGTTCGTACCTGCCACTGCTCACGGATGAGTTCCTCGCTTCTTATCAGCTATTGGACCTGGGCGCGGTCCCGTTGTTAGGTCAGATCGGGATCGGCCTGTTCGTCTATCAGTTAGCCCTGTATTTCTGGCATAGAAGTATGCACCGCTCCGACCGGCTTTGGAAGGTATTCCATCAGATGCACCACAGTGCCGAAAAGTTGGACATTCCCAGTGCGTTCTATTTCAGCCCAATGGATATGATCGGCTTTACGCTGCTTGGCAGTCTGGTCTTTGCGCTTGGGATAGGGGTGGAGCCTATGGCCGCCACCGTAGTGATCCTTACGCTGAACTTCCTTAGCCTGTTTCAGCACGCCAACATCAAGACGCCTCGGTGGCTGGGTTATTTCATCCAACGGCCGGAACAGCATGCCATCCATCACGCGCGCGGGATACACGGGTACAATTATTCCGATTTCCCGGTATACGACCTGATCTTCGGCACCTTCCGGAACCCGGATGATTACCAGGGACAATACGGCTTTTACGACGGAGGTTCCGCGCGCATGCTGGATATGATGCGGTTCAAGGACGTGGATAAGAACCGCTAATCACCGGAATTATGTGTAGACAACAACTGTCAGCCGAGAAACAAGCCTTTGAAATACCCGCTGAAATTCAGGTTGAGGGCCCGAGTACCAGAACCAGCACCTGCAACTGCCGTTGCCGAAACACGGCCTGCGCCCGGAACCTGATGCGCATGATGGGAGGCGCTTAAAGCACGGCCTTTCACAAAACAAAGCCGGCGACACCCGTTTAAGAGGGTGCCGCCGGCTTTCTCTTTTGGTCCGTTTGCCTTAAATCCGGATAATATCAGAAGGTGTCTCCACCAGGATGGTCAGTTTTCCTCTGAGCGCGATGGGTTGTTTCATAACCTCCGGGTTATTCTTGATCAGTTTGATCCAATCCTCGGAACTGTAATCGGATTTCTCGAATTGTTTTTTGAAAACCGGGTGTTCCTGATTTACCAGGTCACGTACTTCCAATCCCAAACGATCAGCCAATTCAGCTATTTGAGTTCCGGTTAGCGGCGTTTTGAGGATATCCACCTGGTGGATCGGTAAACCCTCCGCTTTGGCATAGGCCAGCGTTTTTTTGGCCCGTCCCGAATCGGAATTATAAAACAGGGTGATCTGACGGTCCGATGTGGCGATTTCTCCCATTTTCTGTCTCTTTAAGTCCATCGTGCGGCAACTTTCTGCAAAGTTAGGCACGACAATAAATTACGATACCCCGGTATGGGCTCCAATGACGCCGGTCAGGAGCGCAATTGCACTCCCAATTGGCTACTTTCCGGTAAGGATTACCCTCCTGTAGCGGGTCATGGGGTGCTCCGTCGCATCCGAAACCTCAACGATCAGATGGATGGTCTGCCCGTGTTCAAGGTCTTCGGGGACCAAAATATCGAGGGGAGTTCCGGCACTAGTGGACAGGTCCAACCGTCCCGGATAGGTATCCACCTCCCAGTACTGCCACCAGCGGTAACTGAGGGCGTCTCCGTCCGGATCGGTGGCGCTGGCACTCAGACTAACAGTTTCGCCGGGTTCCACCGATATCATTCCGGCGGGTTCCACTGTAACCTCCGGGGGGTGGTTCGCTTCATCATAGGATTTCACGCACCAGTCCGCGCGGGCGGCAAAATCGCTTTGGATGGCAGGAACCCAGCGAGTTTGCGGAAAGGTCCGGTCCAGGGTGTCGGTGAAGGTATTGAAATCCTGCGCAGCCTCCCCGTCCTCCCAACGTGTAGGGATGGAATCCGACTGCACCAGCCGGCCGCCCCAGCCGCCAAAATGCGGGTGATCCAGGTTGTCCAGGCCCACATCCACCAAATGCAGATAGGCGGGGCTGTCTCCCTCCGAGATAAAATCATAAGGCTGAAACGGTCCAAGCGCCCGGCCGAAGCCAGTTGCATTGATCGAATCCAGGTGCGTGCCGTGGATATGCTCCGGATCGCCTTCCTGATGTTGCCCGTCGCCGTAACTGTAGTACTTCTCCATAAGAGGCCCATGCCCCTGGATAATGTGCTCGCGCATAAATTCCCCTTCCAGATAGGAATGCCATGCCTCGGGTACCTGGAGTTTCCAGGGGTAGGCGAAGCACCAGAACTGGTTGGAATTGTAGAATACCTTTACGTCCGGCCAGCTGCCGGCGATATACTTGCGGTAGGTGGCGTCCTGGTCCAGGATGGCATAGATGACCGCCTTCTCGCAAACTTTGCGGTATACCGACTCCCACTGGTCCGTCCCGCCATATTGGTCCTCGATGGATTTCAGAGCCCGGGCGATGGTATTGGTCCCGCCCCAAACCTGCAGGTAGAGCGGGCTCATATCGTCGTCCAGCAGTTTCTCCATGATGAAGTCGGAGCCCTCCGTATCCACGGCCATCTCCCCCTCAAAATCGATATTGCCCACTTTGATCAGGCTTCTCAGGTAGTCCGGCTCCGGATACCCCTCCGCATGCAAACTCAGGTTGGGATAAACTTTTGCGTATTCGTCGATGAGCTCCTGCATCCAGGTGGTGCCCGGCCAGCGCAGGTCGGCGCGTTCGCCGTACCGTTCCCGGGTGGATTCCATTTCCGAGGTGAACAGCGTGCCCTGGCCGTCCCCCTTATAGTGCCACTGGCTGCTGCTGTATACCAGGCCCTCCAGCTCAAATTCATTGGCGTAAAGCAGCATGCGGACAAAGGAGTCCACATCGTCAATCTCGCCATCCGTGGTAACGATGGTTCTCGGCAGGGTGCGTTCTCCGGTTTCGCCGTCTGGTATTTCTGCCTCTTTCTCAGTCCCGCAAGCTCCCAGCAGTACCAGCAGGAGGAAAAACCCGCAAGGCATGCCTATTTTTCGGAACCATGTGAGCCCATGCATCCCGGATGCTTCCCGGTTCATGCTATTCGTATTTGGTCGGGTCCAGGTTAAAGAACCGGACGGCATTGTTAAAGAAGATGTCGCGCTTCTGTTCCTTGGACAAGTAGTTGGCATTTTGGATAACTCCGATGGAGGTCTCCAGGAGTTTGGGCCAGACCATCAAATCGGTACCATACAGGATCCGCTTGCCGAAGCCAGCCTGTACCAACCGCTTCAGGTAGGCGTGGATCTCTTCCTGGGGATAGCTCCAGATAAATCCGGCCAGGTCCACGTACACATACGCGTTGGCCCCCATCAGCGCGATCATCTGGTCGATCATCGGGTAGCCGGCATGCATCACCCAAATCTTCAGTTTAGGGTGCCTTGCCAGCATATCCTCCAGCAGGAAAGGCTGCCCCAGGGAAGCGCGATAATTCGCATTGGTGATGTTCGCCATGCCGTTGCCTCCGGTTCCCATATGGATCCCAACAGGGATCCCCAGTTCCTCGGCCACGCCAAAATATTCATCCAGGCTCATGTCGCTGGGTGACTTGCCCTGGTATTGTGGGGCCACTTCACCCATAACCTTGTAAAAACCGCCTTCCAGGGAGTCGCGGAAGGCTTCCACGCTGATGGGTCCCGCATTGCCGAGGCCCAATCCCATGGAAGGGATAACGCGGTCCGGTGCTGCGGCATGCCAACGGTGCAGGATGTCGGCATCCCCACTGGCTACCATGATCACATTCAGGCGCTCTGCCGCCTCCAGGAGCTTCGCCTGCATATCCGCATCCGAGGCGGCAGGCTGCAAGGGATCGACGCAATCCCCGTTCATGAATGAGGGCGGATCCTGGTTAGGCCCGCTGCCCGGCATGTTCATCAGGAACCAGGGGCACATCTCCGAGGCAAAATTCGGGTTCATTTTCATGGCGTGCACATGCACGTCGATAATAGGCGGCCGCTTGGCGGTTTCCTGGGCCTGCAGCGAGGTCCCTACTGTACATGTGAAAAGTGATAGGAGGGCAATCGTCTTTTTATGGAATTTCATAGGGTTGGAATGTTTGAATTCAGGAAATTAACCGAAAAACATAAGTTGAACAAAAAAAAGGCGCCCTTTGAGGGCGCCTTTTCAATCAATCTGTAACCATTCAGGGATACTGCCCCCCAAAGGCCCGAACAAGGCGGATGAACTCCCCGCGATAGCCATCGGGATCCGCTCCCTTACCGGCCTGGGCGAGCTCCAGTACATGTTCCAGGCTGCTTCCATTGGTATAGGAGGAATTGCGGAGCTGCATCCCGAACAGGGCCAACGAAGATGCGAAAGCGAAGTCCTCAGAGAGCTCAATGGGTTCTTCTAAGTGGCGGTGTACCATTTCAATGCTGGTATCGCCGTCCGGCTTCTTGTATCGGAACCGGACCGTGAGCCAGTCATCGCTGCCGGCAGCACTGTGGGGAACCCGTTGGGTGTAGGTCAGCTCCGGCACCGGTTTAAGTTCGGGTATTTCAATGCCAATGGGCACGATCTCGTATATGGCGGTTACGCTGTGCCCGCTCCCCAGTTCTCCGGCATCCTTGGTATCGTCCAGAAAGTCCTCCTCGTCCAGGATGCGGTTTTCGTAACCGATCAGCCGATACGCCTGAACCCGGGCCGGATTGAATTCCACCTGGATTTTTACATCCTTGGCAATGGTGAACAAGGTCCCTCCGAATTCCTTGCCAAAAACTTTCTGCGCCTCCTGCATGGTATCGATATATGCGTGGTTTCCATTGCCTTTGTCGGCCAGGGTTTCCAACTTGGAATCCCTGTAATCCCCCATGCCGAAGCCAAGGACGGACAGGTAGATGCCGGATTGGCGCTTCTCCGTAATGAGGTCCTCCATGGCGCGGTCGCTGCTGGCCGTGTCCGACTACTTCCACCGCCTCCGCGCGCTCAGCTCGCTGTGGATCACCCGCACCAGGGCGCCGCAGGATCAGCAGCAGCAGGGCCACACCTAGCCGCCGCCGCCGCCGCCGTCGATCTGCTGCTCGTC
>JBNKHB010000113.1:0-7967 GCA_050290125.1 Robiginitalea sp. | reverse complement strand
CAAACCCCTTTGGACTCAAAATATACACGCGAATGCGCCCCTAGCAGGGATAGGGGGGTGGGCATGCGCCTGGACCGCATCCAATCCCGCAAATGCGCTTCCGTATGGCGGATGGCCGCAACTACCTGGTAAATTTCCGTCAGATCGGTTTCCAGCTGGGGCTTCCCGAAATCGGTCAGCAGCGCGTCGCGTATTTCCTGCCGGTAGGTGGTCAACAACGCGGTCTTCAGCTTGCGGAGTTTCGCCAGGCGTTGGCGGGCGGTGGTACGGCCGATGTCCGGATATCGGGCGAGCTGCTGCTCGAAGGCATGACGGTAGGGGTTCGCCGCGTTGTCCATGCTCAGGGATTGGGTGCCGCTTCGGCCTGTTTGGCGGTGATATGGGCGATGATCCGTTTCGCGTGGTCCCGGGAATTCTCGATAAACCATTTATGGGTCTCCATCCCGCCGCAAATAACCCCTGCCAGATACATTCCCTCCACATTGGTTTCCATGGTTTCGGGATCGTACTCGGGCAGGCGTTTTTCATCGTCGGAAAGCCGGATCCCGGCCTGGATCAGAAAGTCGAAATTGGGCTGGTACCCGGTTAGCGCCAGCACAAAGTCGTTGGGCAGGACGCGTTCCCCCTCCGGAGTGGCGAGTACGAGTTCGCGCTCGCGGATTTCTTTCACCTCCGTATTGTAATATGCGGTGATGCTCCCTTCCTCGATGCGGTTGACAATGTCCGGCCGCACCCAGTATTTTACACGCTGGCCGATCTCGTCGCCCCTCACGATCATGGTCACATCGGCCCCCTTGCGCCAGCACTCCAAAGCGGCATCCACCGCAGAATTGCTCGCCCCGACCACGGCCAGCTTCTGACTGGCGTAGAAATGCGGGTCCTTGTAGTAGTGGGATACTTTGGGAAGGTCCTCCCCAGGCACGCCCAACAGGTTCGGCAGGTCGTAGAAGCCAGTGGCGATGATGACGTGGCCCGATCGGTAACTGGCCTTGCTGGTGTCCACTTCAAACCCGGCTCCGGTCCTTCGGATCGATTCCACCTGTTCAAAGAGGTGTATCCGAAGCTTGTTGGAAGTAACAATGCGGCGGTAGTATTCCAGGGCTTCGTTTCGCTTGGGTTTGGCCTCCTTGCTGATAAAGGGGATTTCGTCGATCTCCAGCCGCTCCGAAGAGGAAAAGAACTGCATGTTCACCGGGTAATTGAACAGCGAATTCACGATCGGCCCTTTTTCGAGGATCAGGTAGCTCAGCCCATTTTTCTTTGCTTCCAGCCCGCAGGCAATGCCGATGGGGCCGCCCCCGATGATGACCAGGTCCAGACTTTCGTTTTGAGCAGCGGTGTTCATAGATGCAAAATTAGCCAATAATCGCGGAACGCAACTATCGAGTTCCGGACCGCCCGGAGGTATGATATTTGTCATTCTTTGAGCGGGTACAAAGCCGGAACTTTAAACTGAAACGCTAAAAGACACAACCATGAGTATCCCGGAGCGTATTGCGGTTTCTAACATCATGAGTACCCAACTGGTGGTACTCAATACCACCGATAGCCTTGAAAAAGCGGAGCAATTGTTCAAAAAGCACAAGATCCGCCATATTCCGGTGATCAGCGGCAAGCGGATTGCGGGGATGCTGAGCCTTTCCGACCTGTTGCGCATCAGTTTTGCGGACGGGGCCTATGAGGATGAAGAAGATATCGAAACCGTGGTCTACGACATGTTCACCGTGCCCCAGGTGATGGCGAGCAACGTCCGGTCGGTGAGTCCGGATACCACTATTCGCCAGGTAGCCGAAATCCTGTCCAAGGAAGAATTCCACGCCCTGCCGGTTTGTGAAGGGGATGTATTGGTGGGGATTGTGACTACCACCGACCTGATCAAGTATTTTCTGAGTCAGTATTAGGTACTCCGCAGGGAGGCAAGGCTGGAGATGGTTGCCGTAGGGTCCTCGGATCCGAAAACCAGGCTGCCGGCCACCAGTACGTCCGCTCCCGCCTGCAATAATTCCGACGCGTTTCCAAGGGTCACTCCGCCGTCGATTTCGATTAGGGTATCACTTCCGGCTTCCGCGATCATTCGGCGTAATTCACGGATCTTCTCGTAGGTCCGCGGGATGAAACGCTGCCCGCCAAAGCCCGGATTTACCCCCATTACACAGACCAGGTCCGTTTCACCCAATACCTCGGAAAGAACGGAAGGAGGCGTATGCGGATTCAGCGCCACCCCGGCTTTCATTCCAGCGTTTCGTATGTGCTGCAACGTACGGTGCAAATGGGTGCATGCCTCGTAATGCACGGTGAGGTTGGTAGCGCCTAACTCGGCAAAGGTATCGACGTACCGGTCCGGGTCCACGATCATTAAATGGACGTCCAGGGGCTTGGTGGCATGCCGTGCGATGGCTTTGATCACAGGCATCCCATAGGAGATGTTGGGCACGAAAAGCCCGTCCATGACATCTATGTGGTGCCAGTGCGCCTTGCTGGCGTTTACCATTTCTACGGCGTCCTGTAAGTTGCCGAAATCGGCTGCGAGCAGTGAGGGGGCTATAAGCGGAGTATGCATGGAATTAACAGGCGTTTGTCAAAGGTACGCTTTTTGACCGATCGCTTTCTACGTTTCGTCAGTAGGATCCGGAAGTTCCCGCAGCAGGCTTTGCAGGTCCAGTGGCCGGGTATACATGTCCAGTTCCCCGTCCGCGGTCCGCGGCCAGGTTTCAGGTGGGCGGTCCCAATAGAGTTCCACCCCGTTCCCGTCCGGATCGTCCAGGTACAATGCTTCCGATACCCCGTGGTTTGCCGCTCCGCTCAGTGGATACCCGGCCTCCCGAAGGCGATGCAGGATACCCGCCAGGTCCCTTCGGGTGGGATAGAGGAGGGCAGTATGATAGAGGCCGGCAGCCCGTACCGGCGCCGGGGGTCCCCCCAGGCTGTGCCAGGTATTCAGGCCAATATGGTGATGGTAAGGCCCGGCGGCCAGGAAAGCGGCCTGGTCCCCGTAGCGCTGGGTAAGGGTAAACCCCAACAGGTCCCTGTAAAACCCCAGGGCGCGTTCCAGGTCAGCTACCTTCAGGTGGACATGCCCAATGCGGGTGCCATGGGGTACGGCGTACTTATTTTCGTGCTTTTCCATTCGAGTGGCTTGGCGTCCCAAGTAGAGACCATGGACTATTGCCGGCAACCGGGGTCTTCCCGGAATTCGGACTCGGAGGGATTATATGCGTTACCGTTTACCACATAACTGCCCCCGAAAGATACGTTGCTGAGCCCGCAGAAATCTGTGAGTGTGCTATTGCTCTCAATGGTTAGTTCCCCGCCAACCGACATGATCGCGCTGAGGCCGTCCAGGCGGGTGAGCGAAGGGTTGCTGGTGATTTCCAGGTTCTTTCCAACGGTGCCGAGGGAGCTAAAAGCGGAAAGGGATGCCAAATCGGGGTTATTCGTAAGGCGCAAGCTTCCAGTAACCTCCCGAAGTTGTGACAGGCCCCGGGCGGAGGCAAGCCGATCGTTCCGGTCTATGAGCAGCGTGCCCGATACCCGGGAAAGCTTTGGAAAACCGGAAATAGACTCCAGGCTGGCATTATTGGATATACTCAGATCAACCGTGCTTTCCAGGACCGGAAAGCCGCTCAATTCCCTTAGTGCCTTGTTCTGCGAGATTTGGATGGATCCCTCCACTCTCTCAAGGGCGGGGAAGGCCCCCTGGGTGGAGGTGAGCTCCTCCGCGTCGATGCTGAGGTTTTCGGTAATAATGCGCAACTCGCTCACAACCGAAAGGTCCGTAGCCTGCAGGATGTAGACCGAACCGTTGATTTGATGATAGCCCTTGCCGGCAAAGAGTTCCAGATCCTGTTGACTGTTAATTACGAAATTACCCGTTACGATTTCGCTGCCCGTCCCGTCTACCCCGGTACCGGTAATCGGTGCCGGACTTTCTGTTTCCGGGCTCTTGCTGCAGGCAAAAGCCAGCGCGATAAGGCAAAGGTACAACCACTGAGATCTGATCGGAAGGTTCATGGCTAAACGGTTTATGCGCTAAACGAATTGTGAAATTACCCTGAAGATAATTCAATTGTGCACCTCAAACCAGCCCAAAATGAAAAAACTCCGGTAATCAGCCGGAGTTTATTCATCAATCAAAAAACGAACAGTCATGATAACTGCTGTTGCGGTAACAAAATACAAAGTTTATACCAAAATTCCAATTTAATAGGAATTTAACATGCATTTTGTTTTCCCGCTTATCCCAAATAAGTTTTCAGGATTTTACTGCGGGAAGTGTGCTTTAAACGGCGGATTGCCTTCTCCTTGATTTGACGCACGCGCTCGCGGGTCAGGTCAAAAGTCTCGCCGATCTCTTCCAGGGTCATGGAGTGCTGCCCGGCCAGGCCGAAATACAGGCGGATCACGTCGGCTTCCCGGGGCGTAAGCGTCTCCAGGGCGCGTTCGATCTCCGTGCGGAGCGATTCGTGCAGCAATTCCTTGTCCGGATTCGGGGATTCACCGCTGCGCAGTACGTCGTACAGGTTGGAATCCTCGCCGTCGATCAGCGGGGCATCCATGGATACGTGGCGGCCCGAGTTCTTCAGCGACTGCTTTACGTCTTCCACGGTCATATCCAGCTCCTTGGCGATCTCTTCTGCAGAAGGAACCCGCTCATGGGCCTGCTCCAGAAAAGCGAAGGTCTTGTTGATCTTGTTGATGGAACCGATCTTGTTCAGCGGCAGACGGACAATACGGGATTGTTCCGCCAGGGCCTGCAGAATGGATTGGCGGATCCACCAAACCGCATAGGAGATGAATTTAAAACCACGGGTCTCGTCAAAGCGCTGTGCGGCCTTGATCAGACCGAGGTTCCCCTCGTTGATCAAATCCGGCAGGGTAAGGCCCTGGTTCTGATATTGCTTGGCAACCGATACCACAAAACGCAGGTTCGCCTTGGTGAGTTTCTCCAAAGCGGCCTGATCGCCGGCTTTGATCCGCTGGGCCAGTTCCACTTCTTCGTCGGCGGTGATCAGATCTACCTTGCCGATTTCCTGAAGGTACTTGTCCAGGGAAGCCGTTTCACGGTTCGTTACCTGTTTTGTAATCTTAAGTTGTCTCATGTAAGATGCTTTCCTTTAAATAGCCTGTTGCAATTAGTTATACGTATAAAACGCCAAAAGGTTACAAATGGGTTATTAAAAAGTGACTTTTTCGTTAAAATGCAGCCATTTAGGCCGCATTATCTCCAGAATTAGTCCATAAAAAAACCCCTGTTTCCAGGGGTTATACGAAAAAAGACAGGGTGTTGGATCAATCGCGTCGGCGATTTCCGTCCCGACGGTCGCCTCCGCGACGGTCACCGCCTCCACGGCGATCCCCGCCTCCGCGACGGTCTCCGCCCCTGCGGTCTCCGCCTCCGCGGCGATCCCCGCCACGGCCGCCATCACGGCGCGGTGGCCGCTCCTGGTAGCCTTCCGGCTTCGGAAGCAGGACCCTGCGGGAAACGCGTTCCTTACGGGTGCGTGGGTCAATACCCATATACTTTACGTCAAAGACGTCGCCCAGGGCAACTGCGTCCTCAACATTCTCGGTGCGTTCCCAGGCCAGCTCGGATACGTGGAGCAGGATCTCGTTCCCGGGAGCCTCGGTGTATTCCACTACGGCGCCGAATTCCAGGATCTTGATCACCTTCACCTCGTAAACGCTGCCTTCTTCGGGCACGAACATGATGGAGTCGATCTTGGCCAGTACCGCATCGATGCCGTCCTGGTCGGTACCCAGGATCTCCACGATGCCTTCGCCGGTCACCGGATCCTCGTTGATCACGATCGTCGTCTTGGTCGTTTTCTGAAGCTCCTGGATCACCTCGCCACCCTTGCCGATAACGGCTCCGATGTACTCGTTCGGGATAATGCGGGTGACCATCTTCGGTGCGTGCGGCTTCACCTCCTCGTTCGGGGCGGCAATGGTATCGGTTAGCTTCTTAAGGATGTGCAGCCTGCCGTCGCGCGCCTGTTTCAACGCTTTGATCAGGATCTCGTAGGCCAGCCCCTTGATCTTGATATCCATCTGGCAGGCGGTGATCCCGTCCGCGGTACCGGTTACTTTAAAGTCCATGTCGCCCAGGTGGTCCTCGTCACCGAGGATGTCGGACAACACGGCGTATTTTCCGGTCTCTGCATCGGAGATCAGCCCCATGGCGATACCGGAAACCGGCTTCCTGAGCTGTACCCCGGCATCCATCAGGGCCATGGTGCCCGCACAAACGGTGGCCATGGAGGAGGAACCGTTACTTTCCAGCACCTCGGATACTACCCGTACGGTATACGGACAGTCCTCGGGCACCATGCGCGTAAGGGCGCGCTGGGCCAGGTTCCCGTGCCCGATCTCCCGACGGGATGTCCCGCGGATCGGCCGGGCCTCTCCGGTGGAGAAGGGCGGGAAGTTGTAGTGCAGGTAAAAGCGCTCCTCACCTTCGAAAGACGGCATGTCAATGATGTTTGCCTCGCGGGAAGTCCCCAGGGTTACCGTGGCAAGCGCCTGTGTTTCGCCTCGGGTGAACAATGCGGAACCGTGGGTGGAAGGCAGGTAATCCACCTCACACCAGATGGGCCGGATCTCATCGGTCTTACGCCCGTCCAGGCGAATCCCCTTATCCAGCGTAAGGTTCCGGACCGCTTCCTTCTCGGCCTTGTAGTAATACTTCTTGATCAGGTCGCTGCGCTCCTCTTGCTCCTCTTCGCTGAAGCTGGCCAGGACCTCCTCCTTCAGTTCGGAAAAGGCGGCGCTGCGCTCCTGCTTGGAAGAGCCCTGCTTGGCGATGGCATAGGCCTTGTCATAGGCCAGCCCGTGCACTTTTTCCTGCAGTTGCTCGTCTTCCTCAGCGGTCTCGTATTCGCGGACCTCCTTGCGGCCGGCGGCATCGGCCAGGCGCATCTGCGCTTCGATCTGGACCTTAACGGCCTCGTGTGCGAATTTGATCGCCTCGGTCATGTCTTCTTCGGAGATCTCGTTCATCTCGCCTTCCACCATCATCACGGAATCCGCGGAGGCACCGATGATCATGTCGATATCCGATTCTGCCAGTTGGGCGCGGGTAGGGTTGATGACAAACTCCCCGTCTACGCGGCCTACACGGACCTCGGAGATGGCACACTCAAACGGAAAGTCCGAAAGCTGGATGGCAGCGGAGGCCGCCAGCCCTGCCATGGCATCGGGCATGACGTCTTCGTCGTGTGACATCAGTTGGATCATCACCTGGGTCTCGTAGTGGTAATCCTTAGGGAAGAGGGGCCGCAGTACCCGGTCCACCAGGCGCATCACCAGGATCTCCCCGTTGCTCGGGCGCGCCTCGCGCTTAAAGAAACCTCCGGGATAACGCCCGGAAGCGTGAAATTTTTCGCGGTAATCCACCGTGAGGGGCAGAAAGTCCACATCGCTGGCCTTGTAGTTGGACACTACAGTGCAAAGCAGCATACAGTTTCCGGATTGAATCACCACGGAACCATGCGCCTGCTTGGCCAGCTTGCCGGTTTCGATAGAGATTTCCCTACCGTCGCCCAGGTCAATGACCTCTTTGTACGTTTTAGGTAACATTTGTGTGTAATTAATCTCCCGTGCAAGCGGGAGGATGTTAAACAATGGTCTTTGTGTTGTGTTGTAGGCCGACCAATGAAAAACAGGAAGGTAGCTTTTTAAGTTGCCTTAGATCCTAAGGGCTTGGGCCCGGCGGCCAACCGCCGGAAAGCAAACAGGGGAACCGGCCGGTTCCCCTGAATGTTTATTTTCTGATATTCAATTCTTTGATCAGCTCGCGGTACTTCTCGATATCCTTGTCTTTCAGGTAATCGAGCAGGCTGCGGCGCTTTCCAACCATGCGCAGCAAACCGCGCCGTGAATGATGATCGCCCTTGTGAGCCTTGAAATGGTCGGTGAGGTACTGGATACGACCGGTCAACAATGCTACCTGGACCTCTGGAGACCCGGTA
>JBNKHB010000112.1:0-7969 GCA_050290125.1 Robiginitalea sp. | reverse complement strand
TACGGCGCGATACCTGACCAAGATCAAGGACAGGACCATTCGGTTTAGCGAGAGCCTGCTGCCGTTGTGGTTGCCGGTTTTCCTGGTGGTCATGCTCATCCTGCCCGCCAACTTTTCCACGGCGGCCATCCTGTTCGCCATGGTGCTCATGTTGTGCTTTATGGGCGGATACCCGGTAAAATATTTATTGAGCATTGTGGGGGTGGGCCTGCTGGCGCTGACACTGTTCGTGCTGGTGGCCAAGGCGGCCCCCGGGGTTTTCCCGAACCGTGTGGATACCTGGATCAGCCGGGTGGAGAGTTTTTGGGACGGTACCGACAGCGAAGGGGATTACCAGATCGAAAAGGCAAAGATCGCTATTGCCAGCGGCGGCCTGGTCGGCAACGGTGCGGGGAAAAGCGTCATGAAGAATTTCCTGCCCCAGAGCAGCTCGGATTTTATCTATGCGATCATTATCGAAGAATACGGCCTGGTGGGCGGCCTGAGCCTGATGTTTTTTTATTTGCTGCTGCTGTTCCGCATCGTAGTGGTAGCCAACGCCAACCGGACGGTATTCGGGAAATTGCTCGTCATCGGGGTGGGACTGCCCATCGTATTCCAGGCCCTGATCAATATGGCCGTGGCCGTGGAATTATTCCCGGTCACCGGACAGACCCTGCCGCTGATCAGCAGCGGGGGTACATCCATCTGGATGACCTGCCTGGCCATTGGGGTTGTGCTGAGCGCTAGCCGGAAATCGGAAGAAACCGATGCGGAAGAAATTAACGAGGAACACCCTCTGGAGATACTGAGTGGACAGTTATAGGTTCTTACTCTCCGGCGGAGGTACCGGAGGACATATTTACCCGGCGATTGCCATCGCCAACGAGCTGAAAAGGCGCTACCCGGACGCCAGGTTCCTTTTTGTAGGGGCCCGGGACCGGATGGAAATGGAAAAAGTGCCGCAGGCCGGCTACGAGATCCGCGGGTTGTGGATCAGCGGCCTTCAGCGCAAACTGAGCTGGAAGAACCTCCTCTTCCCGCTGAAACTGATAAAGAGTCTGATGCAGGCCAGAAAGATCATTAAGGAATTCAAGCCCCACCTGGTGGTGGGTACCGGCGGCTTTGCCAGTGGCCCGACGCTGCGAGTGGCCGCGGCCCGGGGGATCCCCTGCGTGTTGCAGGAACAGAATTCCTTTGCCGGCATTACCAATAAACTGCTGGCCTCCAGGGCACGGAAGATATTTGTGGCCTATGAGGGCATGGAGCGCTTTTTTCCGGCAGGTTCGCTGGTCTTGAGCGGAAACCCGGTGCGCGGCACCCTTGCGGGGGAGTTGCCGTCGCGGGAACGGGCACTGGCCCATTTCGGGCTGGAGCCGGGACGCAGGACCTTGCTGGTGCTGGGCGGTAGCCTTGGGGCCCGCAGGATCAATCAACTGATCGCCGAGAAGAAGGACTTTTTCCTGGAGCAGGGGCTGCAGGTCCTTTGGCAATGCGGCAAAGGTTATTACGGGCAATACAAAGACCTGGAAGGCGGAGCTGTGAAAGTACGCGCCTTTATCACCGAGATGGAAATGGCCTATGCAGCTGCGGATGTGATCATTTCCCGGGCAGGGGCCGGATCGGTCTCCGAACTCTGCCTGATCGGTAAGCCGGTGGTGTTTATCCCGTCGCCGAATGTTGCGGAGGACCACCAGACCAAGAACGCACAGGCCATGGTGGATCACCAGGCCGCGCTGCTGCTCAGGGAGACGGAACTGGACGAGCGCTTTGAGACCGAGATGGCCGCCTTGCTTTCCGATCCGGATCGCATGCGCATGCTGGGTGAGAACATACGGGCCCAGGCACGGCCGAGGGCAACGGAACATATCGTGGACGAAATAGAAAACATCCTTAGGGGCTGAAATGGAACTGAAGACGGTAGAACGGGTTTATTTCATAGGCATTGGCGGCATTGGCATGTCGGCACTGGCCCGGTATTTCCTGCGTTCGGGCAGGGTGGTGGCCGGCTATGACCGTACCCCTTCGCCGCTTACGGAAGCCCTGGTTGCCGAAAACGCCTGTATAACATACGATCAGGCCGAAGCGGCCTTGCCGGGAGCTTTCCGGTCTCCCGGTGGGACCCTTGTGATCTATACCCCGGCCGTACCGTCCTCCCACCCGCAGCTGGAGTATTTCCGCCAGGGAGGGTATGCCGTGAAAAAGCGCGCGGAAGTGCTGGGGATGATCAGCGGTGCATCGTGCTGCCTTGCGGTGGCCGGCACCCATGGAAAGACGACCACGTCCAGTATCCTGGCGCACTTGCTGCGTGAGGCCGGCATGGGCGTCATGGCCTTTTTGGGGGGTGTCTCCGAGGATTTCGGCAGCAACTTCCTGATGGAAGGCACGGACTATTCCGTTGTGGAGGCCGACGAATTCGACCGCTCCTTCCTCTGGCTGAGCCCGGATGTGGCATGCGTTACTTCCATGGACGCCGACCATCTGGATATTTACGGCAGCGCCGAGGCCCTGCAAAACTCTTTCAGGGAATTTGCCGGCCGGTTGAAACCTGGGGGCAAACTGGTAGTCCGCAACGGCCTGCCGCTGGAAGGGCTTACCTATGGCATAGAGGACGATGCCCAGTATGCCATCTGCAATCTGCAGGTGAAACCGGGCCATTACCTGTTCGATATCCGTACCCCGCAGGCCACCTACCGTTCGGTGCGTTTTGACAAACCCGGACGGCACAATTTACTGAATGGATTAGCTGCTTTTACAATGGCGGTCCAGGTCTCGAAAGAGACGGACCGCCTGGTTAAAGCCCTGGCGACGTTTAAGGGCGTGGAGCGGCGATTCTCATATAAACTCAAGACCGAGGGTCTGATCTTTATCGACGACTACGCCCATCACCCTGCCGAGATCGACGCGGTGTGCCAGGCGATCCGGGAAATGCATCCCGGCAAGGAGATCCTCGCAGTCTTCCAACCCCATTTGTACTCCCGCACCCGCGATTTCGGGGAGGAATTCGCCCGCAGCCTGGCACAATTCGACCGGGTCTGGCTGCTGGAGATCTATCCGGCGAGGGAAGCGCCCATCCCCGGGATCGATTCGGCCTGGCTCCTGGAGCAGATCCCCAACCCACGCAAGCGGCTGGTCGCAAAGGAGGATCTGATTGCGGAACTCAGCCGCGAAAAACTCGAGATTTTACTGACGATCGGGGCCGGCGACATCGGTCTGGAAGCAACACCTATAAAAAAAGCGCTCAGCCATGCGAGTTAATTGGAACACGGTAAAATTAATTGGGCTTACCTGCTGTATCACAGGGTTATACGCCTTTTCCGACATCCGCTCTTCACAGCGGAAGGTCAGGTCGGTCCGGGTAACTTTTGAAGGGACTGATAACCTCTATCTCACCGAGAGTGCGGTTAATAAAATGTTAATACAAAAATTCGGCGACCTCCGTAATCAGGAGAAAGATAGGGTAGATTTGAATACTGTAGAATCGGTCCTGCTGACCCATGATATGGTGAAAAATGCCCAGGTTTTTCTTACTGTAGACGGCGAACTTAACACGAAAATAACCCAACGGCATCCAATCGGACGTGTGGCGGGGACGGACAGGTATTACCTGGACGACGAAGGCAAAAAAATGCCTCTTTCCCCGAACCATTCAGCACGAGTCCCCATCATTACGGGTAAGATTACCGGCGAAAGCCTGGAGGACGTCTATGTGATCCTGAAGCACATAAACGAGGATCCCTTTTTGAATAAAAATGTGATCGGCATCCACATTGAGGACGTATCCGATTACCGCCTGAAGTTCAGGCTGGAAAGTTTTACGGTTCACCTGGGCGATACCAGCGACCTGGATCGGAAGTTTAAGAATTTTAAGGTCTTCTACGCGAAGGCCGCTCAAGATAAAACCTTGGCGCACTATCAGGTCGTTAGTCTCGAATTCGGAGACCAGGTAGTGTGCACTAAAATCTGAGAACGCATGGAAGAAGCGAAGTATTCGGTTGGTCTGGACATTGGAACCACCAAGATCGTAGCCATTATCGGGAAAGAGAATGAGTACGGCAAGATCGAGGTATTGGGGATCGGCCGTTCCAAAAGCCTCGGCGTCCACCGGGGGGTGGTTAACAACATCACCCAAACCATTGAGTCCATCCAGCAGGCCGTGGAGCAGGCGGAGGCCAATTCCGGCCGCAAGATCGGGGCGGTGACCGTTGGCATCGCCGGGCAGCACATCCGTTCCCTGCAACACAGCGACTACATCACCCGCGCCGATTCCGAAGAGGTGATCGGGGAGGACGACCTGGACAAACTTTGCAATCAGGTATACAAACTGGTCATGCTACCGGGCGAGGAGATCATCCACGTACTCCCGCAGGAGTATAAAGTGGACGGGCAGTCCGAGGTAAAGCGGCCGATCGGGATGTACGGCGGGCGGCTGGAAGCGAATTTCCACGTGGTGGTCGGCCAGATCTCTTCCATCAAGAATATCGGGCGCTGCATTAAAAGCGCAGGGCTGAACCTGGACAATATTACCCTGGAACCCCTGGCCTCGGCAAACGCCGTTTTGAGCCAGGAGGAGAAAGAAGCAGGGGTGGCGCTGATCGACATCGGTGGTGGCACCACGGACCTGGCCATCTTCAAAGACGGGATCATCCGGCATACGGCCGTGATCCCCTTCGGCGGCAACGTTATCACCGAGGATATCAAGGAAGGCTGCTCCATCATCGAGAAGCAGGCGGAATTGCTGAAGATCAAGTTCGGCTCGGCCTGGCCCGGGGAGAACAAGGACAACGAGATCGTTTCCATCCCGGGATTGCGCGGCCGCGAGCCCAAAGAGATTACCCTTAAGAACCTCTCCAAGATCATCCATGCCCGCGTGGTGGAGATCATCGAGCAGGTTTACCTGGAGATCAAGAATTACGGTCACGAGGAGCAGAAAAAGAAACTGATCGCCGGCATCGTGCTTACCGGCGGCGGCAGCCAGCTGAAACACCTGAAGCAACTGGTGGAGTACATCACCGGGATGGATACCCGGATCGGGTACCCGAACGAGCACCTGGCCGGGGATTCGGATGCGGAGATCGCAAGCCCCACCTATGCCACTGCAGTGGGCCTGCTGATGAATGCCGTTGAGAACAAATACCGCCACAGGGAAGCGGAAGAGCATCAGGGTGAAGGGTCCGAAGCCGGAGCGCGCGTGCTGGAAACCGTTGAGGACGCAGGAGGCGTGGGAACCCTTGAGAAGCCCAGGCGGAGTGTATTCGACAAATGGGCGGATAAGCTGAAGGAATTTTTGGACAATGCGGAGTAGGCGGCCCGCAGCTAGAATCAATTGATAACAACACAGTAAAAGACATAACGCATGGAAATGGAGAACATCACCTTTGATCTGCCCAAGAACCAGAGCAACGTGATCAAGGTAATCGGAGTTGGAGGCGGCGGTAGCAATGCCATAAACCACATGTTCCAGTCCGGGATCAACGGAGTGGATTTCGTGGTCTGCAACACGGATGCTCAGGCCTTGCAGAACAGCCCGGTGCCCAATAAGATCCAATTGGGGGTAAGCCTTACCGAAGGCCTCGGTGCAGGAGCCAACCCGGAAGTAGGGGAGCAGGCGGCCCTGGAAAGTATGGAAGAGCTCAAGCAGATGCTGGCCACCAGCACCAAGATGATCTTCATCACGGCCGGGATGGGCGGTGGTACCGGTACGGGAGCGGCCCCAGTGATTGCCAAACAGGCCAAGGAACTGGGTATCCTAACCGTGGGTATCGTAACCATTCCCTTCCAGTTCGAAGGGAAGACCCGTTGCGAACAGGCCCAGCGCGGGATCGAAAAGATCCGGCAGAACGTGGATTCCCTGATCGTGATCAACAACAACAAACTTCGGGAGGTATATGGTAACCTCGGCTTCAAGGCCGGCTTCTCCAAGGCCGACGAGGTGTTGTCAACCGCCGCACGCGGGATTGCCGAGGTCATCACGCACCACTACACACAAAACATCGACTTGCGGGACGCCAAGACCGTACTGTCCGACAGCGGTACCGCCATCATGGGGTCAGCCAGCGCCACCGGGTCTTCCCGTGCGCAGGAGGCTATTGTGAAGGCCCTGGATTCGCCGCTGCTGAACGATAACAAAATAACCGGAGCCAAGAATGTGCTGCTGCTTATCGTTTCCGGCTCCCAGGAGATCACTATCGACGAGATCGGGGAGATCAACGACCACATCCAGATAGAGGCCGGCCATGGCGCCAACATCATCATGGGGGTTGGGGAAGACCAGGACCTGGGCGAGGCCATTGCCGTAACCGTGATCGCCACCGGGTTTAATGTGGACCAGCAGAACGACATCGTCAATACCGAGACCAAGAAGATCATCCACACCCTGGAGGATGAGCAGCGGGCGCAGCAGGACCTGAGTGAACCCAAGGTGGTGCACACCCTGGACCTGACGGAGGCGGAAGTGCTGGAAGAGCCGGTATTGAAGGAGGATCCCAAGCCGGAACCCGAAGTAGAAACCATTACGGAACCGTTCATTGCGGCAGCGCCTGCCATTGAGGATACGCCGCAGGCCTATGCGGACGAATTGATCCCCACCACCCAATACATCCGGAACTTCAACGTCTTCTACGAGGAAGTAGTGGCTGAGCCGGTGGATGAGGATGCCTTTATCATCATCGATTCCAAGGACCTGATAGGTGAGATCGAGGTGGTGGACCATGAGGTGGTAATGGCCGATGCGGAAGAGGAAGATCAGATGAGCTTTCGCTTTGACATGCCGCTCGCGGCAGCGGAGGAAGAGGAGGCCGCCGAAAACGTGGTCACCTTTGATCTGAACGACGATATCCGGGATATGAAGGTATCGGACCACGTGGAGGTAACCCCGGTGCTCGAATACAAAAAGGAAGGTGAAACGCGCTATAGCCTTGACGACTACATGGAGCTGGAGCGCAGGCTTACCGGCGCCACTTCCAAGGCCGAAAAATTCGAGCCGAAGATCGTGGAAGACGAACTGGTCTTTGAAAAGAAAACCCTGGACGTACCGGCGGAGCCATCCGAACCCGCCCTGGGAGCGGATCCCACGGATCGCCCTATTGACGAAATCCTGAAAGAGCGGGCCGACGAACGCCGCCGCAAACTCAAGGATTTCAATTACAAATTCCAGAATAACCGTTCCAGCATAGACGAAATAGAGAAGGAGCCCGCCTATAAACGGCAGGGGGTGGACCTGGCAGATACCAAGCGCGGAGAGGGCAAGGTATCCCGCACCACCCTGGGGGAGGACAGCAACGAAGAGATCAGGTTGCGCTCCAACAATTCCTTCCTGCACGATAACGTGGACTGATCTGTCGATTACCCTGATTACCCGACCCGGGCGCCATCGGCTGCCCGGGTTTCTTTTTTATCTTTGCAGGGATCATAAATTCGCACAATGAGCTTACAAGACCGCGTAATGGAAGAGATGAAATCCGCCATGAAAGCCAAGGATTCGGTACGCCTGGAGTCCCTCCGGGCGATCAAATCGGCCCTCCTGCTGGCCAGGACCGAGAAAGGCGGAGGGGCAGGGCTTTCGGAGGCCGACGAGATCAATCTGGTGCAGAAACTGGTAAAGCAGCGCAAGGACAGTGCCCAGATCTATCAGGAACAAGGCCGCCAGGACCTGGCCGGCCCTGAACTGGCACAGGTAGCCGTACTGGAGACTTTCCTGCCCGAGCCGCTTACCGAGGAGGAGATCGAAAAGGTAGTAGTGGCGACCATTGACCGCCTGGGCGCCGAAGGCATGAAGGATATGGGCAAGGTAATGGGTGCAGTCACCCAGGAGCTGGCGGGTGCAGCCGACGGTAAGACCGTGGCGGGGATCGTGAGGAAGAAACTCGCCTCCTGAATCCCGGGCAGTACCGAATATTGTGTATCTTTTGAAGGAGTTGTAACCCACCCGATATGAAACGCCTGATAATTGCCTTCCTGGCTTGCGCTTGCATGCAAGCCTATGCCCAAA
>JBNKHB010000111.1:0-8003 GCA_050290125.1 Robiginitalea sp. | reverse complement strand
TATAAGTGTCGTCGCCATAGCCACCGATCAGTCGGATAAAGCTGCCGGCCGCCGCCTTCCCGCTTACCTTGAATTCATCGTCGTCATTAAGGCCGTAAATCCAAATTTCCCGGGTGTCATCCGCATTCATCGTACGTTCAAAGAACAGTTCGTTCGGTTCGTCGCTGAGGTTGCGAAGCATCCTCACCCGGGTCTTGCCTTCGGGCAGCCGTTCGATTTCTATGATATCGTCTTTATCGGTGCCGTGAAGGATCACGGTATGCTCCAGGGATTTGCCGTATTGCCGGGCCACTTCGGGAAGCCGGCGCAGGCGTTCCCGGAGTCCGGCTTTTATTTCTTCTGCCGTTTGGTCCCTAACGGCTTCGGGCAGCCGCCGGAAGGCTCGTTCAATTGCTACGTCGCCGAGCCCTTGCTGTATGGCCCGTGCCTCTTCCTCCCAAACCTCCGCGCCGTATTCGCTGATCAATACTTTGTCCAGCCGCCCGCCCGAAGTGTTCAGCCATTTGATGCTTCCGTAGTCCGGCCCGAAGGACTGGAACCTGCGGCTACCCGGAGCAAACCATTGGATGATCCCCAACGCAAAGCCGTCAAAGCGGGGAAAGGCGTTGTCCCGGTCCCTGGGGACCGGCATAAATTCGGTTTCGCCGTCCGGTTTTTCGTATTCCACCCAACGCCACTGGTCCTGGTGCCGGTCCCAGTCCCCGATCAGCATGTCGAAGAGGCGGGCCCGGATAAACGAGCGTTGATCCAGGTTGTAGGATTCGTCCTCCCGCAGCAGCGCCATCATATCCGTGGTGCTTTCGAAGTCCTTTATGGTACCCTGCTCGTCGATCGCCCGGCGGTAACCTTTGAAATTGAGTTGTTCGTCCGAAGGGCGTTCCTCTATAAAGTAGAGTTCATCCCCGAATTCGGAATTGAGTTCCCCCAGGGCCTCCTGTTTGGGGACGTAGAAGAGGCTGGGGCTTGAATGGTTCACCCCTACGTTTTGTGCCAGCGGGCTGATCACCAGTTGCATGTAGGGATGCGCCGTGCTGAAGAAATCACTGACTACCTGTTCCGCCCAGGTATCGCGGTAATCGTTTTGGTGATAGGCCACCCCTCTTACCTTAAAGGCCAGGAATTTAAGGGCGTCTTTCCGCAGAGACCGCATGGAGTACTCCCGGCCCTGCTCATCCTCAAGCCGAATCGAATACGACTGGTGGCCGCCTCCCTTCTTGGTAACGGTCAGCCCGCCGTATAAGGTGTCCAAAAGCACGGGCGGCGCTTTCACAACTTCCCCGAAATACTTGCGGTACCGCTCCCCCCAAAGGAATTCGTAAACACCGCTTTTCTCCCATTCCTCCGGGTGATCCAATACCCGGGAGCTAACCGGCGCCGTTGGTGGCGGGGTAAAATGATCCGGAACATCCGGTATGGGCAGGGCGGGTAACAGGGAGATGTCTACAGGGGGTTTTTCGCCGGGAAAGAATCGCGCGGTCACGGCTCCGTCGGAACCGATGTCCAAACGGGCAAAGCCCCTGGTACCTTCCGTATAAATGCCTTCATAATGGATGGATCCGCCAACGGTATTCAGGCGTTCTTTGGATCGGTAGGTGGCCGAAGCCCTGCCCAGCGAACCGCTCACCAACTGGCGGACCGTCTCGGACCTTACGTATTGAAGGCTTTCCTCGTGCCCTGAGATAAATACCACGCGTTCCGATTTTTGCGCCAGGGCGCTGAGCAAGATCCGGAAATAGCCGTAACGCCTGGAGTCGAGCATTTCGGGAGAAAAGGCACCCAGGTCCATGATGGCCTTTATGAGGCTGCCTGCCACCGGGAATGGGCTCATATGGCTTTTGAAGGTCTCGTTTCCGGCAAATTTCCCGTTGCTCAGCACCGGATGGTGCATCACCACCAACAGGTTTTTCCCCTGGGCATCGTTGATGTAGCCTTCCAATTCCTCGGCAAATCGCTGCCTGGTTTTCATTACCGGACAGTCCGCATTCATGTTTTTGGTCCGGCCCCAGTTGGAGATGAACCATTTGGAGTCGATCAGGATCATCGAAAGCCTCTCGTTGATCTCGCGATAATCGACCGGACATTCCCCCACTAACTGGAAACTGAGCGCGCTGTCCCGTTCTTCTGCGTAGTCTTCCATGGGTTTCATCCGGTCCGTGTCAAAATACTTCCACTCGTTGTTGCCGGGGATCACAGTGGTCTTACCTTTAAAATCCTTAATCAGCTCCAGATGGTTATCCAGATATTGCCGGTCCTCCGCGCTGTCCGCAACAGCCTCCGGAAGGAGGTCCCCCAGAACTACCAGTTCGGAATCCGCTCCGGCCGTTGCCAGTTCGGAACGCAAGCGTTGAAGTACGGGATCCGAAGTTTCGACAGGGCCGTTGCCCAGGCCACCCGCCAGGTACAAACGGTACTCGGGAGCGCTACTCTCCGGATTCGTCCGGGGATCCGGGTTTGAAAACTGTGGCTTAAAGGTAGCGCAACCGCCGGCCAGGAAAAGGGCAGCGACGCCAATTGCCGCTTTGGGCTGGGCAAATCGGGTAAGGAAATGATAGAGTTTGATGATCACGAGGTAAAGTGGATTAGGGAGGGAACTGAAAATTCGAGAATCGGGAACAAAACTTATCCGCCAAACGAGGCCCCCGAGCCGACGAGGCCGGCAATGATGAGTAGCAGCACAACAACAATGATGACCACTGCCGTTTGCGTTTTGGCATTCTTTTGAAAAATATACTTCCGGCTGCGATCCCTGGGTTCTTTTACGAATTCCGTTTGTTCTTCACCTTGCTTTAAATCCATATGAGAAAATGTCGGTTTTGTGAATTCCCAAGATAAGAAACCCGCGGAGCACCCATGGACCGGACTCGGTTTTTTAGGAGTGCTATTGAATATCGCAAGCCAGGGGTCAGACGCTCGTTAATGCGTTAAGCTTTCTTTGGAAAAAGCACCGGCAGCTGTTGTCCTGGTGGTATTTTGCCCGTACCGGCAGCACAGTATGTGTAGCGCAATCGCCGGCTCAAAGCAGGATGGCGGTTGCATTCGCTATTAAGTTTAGTTGGTTAGTGGAAGGATTCCGGTGGTGCTGCCGGACCGGAATCTTTCCTTCCCAAAATTCAGAAGGAATGACAATTTACGAAGCCATCCGGCGGGATCACGATGTTCAGCGAAGCCTGTTGGCCCAGTTGGTGGAAACCTCAGGCGATACGTACCTGCGGGATCAGCTCTTTAAAAAGCTTAAAACGGAATTGCAGGTGCATGCCGAAGCGGAAGAGCGATATTTCTATGTGCCCTTGATCAAAAGTGACATGACCCAGGAAATGGCCCGTCACGGCATAGCCGAGCATCACGAAATTGACGAATTGATCGGGCGCCTGGAGGACACCCCGTACGATTCCCCGGGCTGGCTGGCCATCTGTAAAAGTCTGAAAGAGCAGGTGGAGCATCATTTGGAGGATGAGGAGCAGCAATTCTTCCAGGTCTCCGGCAAGGTGCTGGACGAGAATCAAAAAACCGGTCTTGCCTCTGAATACTCGGGCTATATGGAGTCCAATCGCTAAATTTAGCGAAGTCCTTTTCAAACTACTTCTCAGGGCGCATGTCATATTCAGCGTCCTTCAATCCGATAGTCGCTTATGAAATCCGAATTCACGGAGGCCTGGGACAAGATGATAGAAAAGCTGGGGAACTGGCTTGACACACTGATCCTGAGCCTGCCGAACCTGGCCATCGCGGCCCTTGTCTTTGCGGTTACCCTGTTGATATCAAAATACATCAGCCGGCTTGCACTCCGGTTGCTCGGCCGCTCGTCCCTGCAGGATTCCATGAAAAACCTGATCTCCCGGCTGGTTTCCGTAGTAGTGATCCTGTTCGGGCTGTTCCTGGTCCTGGGCATCCTGAACCTGAGCCGCACGCTGAACACCATCCTTGCCGGGGCCGGCGTAGCCGGGCTGGCGGTGGGCCTTGCACTCCAGGGTGCCCTGGCCAACACCTATTCCGGCATCGTGCTGTCATATGTTAAATATGTGAAATTCGGGGATTGGATCGAAACGAACGGGTACGAAGGCGAAGTTGTCAACATCGATCTGCGTTCCGTAGCCCTTAAACAACCGGACAACAACATGGTCTATATCCCCAATAAATTGGTGGTGGAAAACCCTATAAAGAATTATTCCACGACTTCTCAAAGCCGCGTGATCCTGGAATGCGGCGTGTCCTATGCCTCCGACCTCGAAAAGGTGCGGGATTTGGTCATCCAAACCATCGTGGGCTGTTTTAAGGAAGTGGAAGACGGGGAAGACATTATTTTCCTCTATACCGAATTTGCTTCCAGTTCCATTAATTTCCAGACCCGCTTCTGGATCGAGTCCACTTCAGCACTGGAAGTAGCCAGGGCCCGTACCGAGGCGATGATTGCCATCAAAAAGGCGTTCGACCGGGAAGGCATTACCATTCCTTTCCCCATCCGGACCCTGGAATTCTCAAAGCCGATCCGGATCGAAGGTCCGGAAGCGGGGGAATCGGACGACTGATCCCCTTCCTTTAAGGCGCAAAATGCGCTCAGGCCATTTCGGGTATCTTTACCTTGCCCACCCTTTTACTCTTATACTGCTTGGGGCTGCAATTGTATTTGTTCTTGAAGATCTTACAGAAATAACTCCTGCTGGTCAGCCCAACCGAATATACCACCTCCGAGATGTTCATATCGGTGGTCCTGAGCAGCAATTCCGCCTTTTCAACCCGTACGTTCCTCACATAGTCCGACACGGTGCGTCCATGCATGAATTTAAAGCCCTCCTGTAGTTTGTTGGGAGAGATCCCGGACTTTTTACACAGGGCTTTAATGGAGTGCTGGATCTCCGGGTAGTTGCAGATGAACTCGCTTACCTGGTGGATTACCTGTAACTCACTGCCGGTAAGGGAGGTGGTATTGGCCTTCTTCTCAATGTCCTGGTAGAACTGGGTGATTTGGTTTGCCAGGATCAGGTTGCAAATGCCCTCAAAGTGCAGGAAGGAAGCAATGTCGTGTTCCAGATCCTGGCTTTGCAGGGATTTGATCTGCTCACCTATTTTAAGGTTGTAGGCCCCCAGATGCAGGTATTTCCGATCGGTGCCAAAGTATCCGAGCAGCTTTTTCAGCCGGCCTTCCAGGCCGTGGAAATCCCCGTCAAAATGTTTCTCGTACCGGCTTTTGTCAATCCCGATTATATTAAAGATAAACCGCTGGCCCTTACGGACCCGCAGCAGACCCATTGTCTCCTGGGCATTAAAGATCACCGCTGTCTGCAGCGCGTCCAGTTGCACGTAGTTATCGCTCTCGTTGAGCTTCACGGCGCAGTTGCCTTCCAGGCAGTACGCAAAATACAGCACGTCCATATCGGGTGCGTTCAAAGGGATCGCCATATCCTCGCTCAGGGTAATGTCGTATTCAAAAGCGGTCATGCACTTGTTAAAACAAATGCACCGGATCATGCCGGAGCCCAGATGCGCGCCGATGCCGAGGGCAAAGAGCCCGTGGTCTCGCGTAATATGGCCGTCCAGATGTTCGCTGAGTGCCTGCAACTGGCGTTCGGCCCGTTTAATTGTCGTTTTCATAGAGTGATGTTGAAGCAAGATGTTTTTAGTGAAAATCCTGTTGGCTAAAACTACCGAGAATGATGGTGAACCCTTGATGAATTACGGGAAATGTTTAACAGTATCGCGGAAATGTCACTGAAATGCCCGAATGCGTTAAACAATTCATTTTGAACGGGCTAAGATTCGGATTGTTCCGGTTATCGCATTTCATGTTATTCCATTTACTTGCATGACAAAAGAGCTTACAAATGTTTTACAGGTTATCGAATTCAATGAAGCGGGAGGCCATGGAGCAGGCGTTCGGTAGGCCTTTCAGATATCCCGGGATTTATAAGCCCCGACCCCTGATCAACGGGCTGGACGAAGCCACGATTCCCGTGGTACTTCGGGAACGGCCGGAACATATCGAATTTGCCATATGGGGTTTGTTGCCCGAGCGCTACCGCGACGACTGGTATATCTTTCAAAACGGGCTGAATACGCTGAATATCACGCCTGGAATGATCGATGAAGACGGTTGGATCCACAACAGCTTAATGCAGCGACGCTGCCTGATCCTGGTCAGCGGCTTCTTTGTAATGCACTTATATGAAGGAGAGCTTTATCCCTATTATGTGCGATTGAGAAGCGAGGAACCATTTGCGCTTGCCGGGATCTACAATACCCTGGATGACGGCTTTGTCACTGCATCCCTCTTGCTGGGACGCCCCAACCGGTTGATTAAGGAAATCAGCAATCTGGGCAGGAGCATGCCGGTTATTTTGCCTTCGGAACTCCGGGAACACTGGCTGGAGGACATGACGCATCAGGAAATCCTGGATCTAGCGGCCCGACCGCCTGCGGCAGAATTGATCGCACACCCGATTGCCAGAGAGCTTTACAACCAGAATATCAGTTACAAGAGCATGCTGGAACCGATGACCTACCAAAATATCCCTGCTCCGCAACTTTAGATCAGGGGGCACGCTTTAATTGCCGGCGATAATCGGTTGGGAGCAACCCGTAGCGTTCAAAGAAGATCCGGGAAAAGTAGCTGCGGCTTTTGAATCCGATCTCGTAAACGATTTCGGAAACGTTTTTATCCGTATTGTGCAGCAAATCGCGGGCAATTTCCAACTTGTGGGAGCGGACGAACGAGTTCACCGATTTGGAGAACAGGACCTTGAAGCCCAACTGCAGCTTCTTTGGGCTTAAGCCTGATACTTTGCTCAGTTCCGCGATGGTAAGCGGTTCGGAAACGTTAGCCACAATGTAATCGGACAACTGGTGGATCTTCCGGATATCCGCCTGGGAAATACTCTCGGGCAGATAGTCTTCTTCCTCGTGCCTATGGAACTCTAAGAGCTGCATGGCCAGGATCAGATAAAGCCTGCCTTCCGTAGACAATAGCCTGGAGGATACTCCGGGGATCTTGTCCTTCAGGTGACGGACTTCGTCGGCAATCTTCAGGTTGTAGTTGCCGGTATGGTGGAAGGAATGTATCGATTCAATATCCTCAAAGACCGATAGTAATTCCTGATGGATCGATCTGAGTCGGTTGTGCTTTTTCCGCAGGTACCGCTTTTTATCTATTTGGATCAGGTTCAGGCGTACCCGGACTCCGGCGGGAAAAATATAGGTCTTCCTGGCACCCTGCCGTGGAGACAGGATTACGTTTTGGTATCGGTGAAGCACCAGTACCTCCGTCTGGCCGTTCTCCCGGAAGCCCACCTCTCCTTCGGAAATGAATATGAACTCCAGCGGCGGAGGTGAATCCAGATCAAAGATCAAACGGAATTCCTCCTCAAATATCAAATCGAATTCCATGAGGGTAATACCCCGGTCGAATTCAGCGTAATTTATGGTTCCTTTTCCACTGGCCCCCTCAAACTGCATTTGTGTTTCATCCCATTCGGAATGTATCGTGCCTCCTAAAGATTGAGCAAGTTTTTTCAGTAAGATTTTTGGGCTGCCAGTGCGTAATTGCACATTGAGCATAGTGTTCTGTTAAATTCAGGGTGTAATAAAGCTGAACAAAGGAAGCGCAATTGCCGGGGGGGCATTAACAAATACGGCCTAAAAAAGAACACGATTGACCGGATTCCGTTATTTAAGAAAAATTTGTGATTGTCTGTTAATCAGAAGGTTCGGAGCTATCCCCTCTGCGCTGGCTCACATATTGCTTTGGAGACATCCCGTATTTTTCCTTAAACAATTTGGAGAAGTAACTGCGGGAGTTGATGCCGATCTTGTAGGTCACCTCAGTGACGTTTAAATCCGTGGTTTCCAGTAATTCCTTGGCCTTTACAATGCGTTCGTGACGAATAAAATCGTTCACCGACATCTTATGGAGCACTTTAAAACCCTGCTGTAGCGTATTCTTGTTCAAGCCGGCGCGCCGCGCCAGCTCGGGGATCCCGATATGCTGGTCCAATTCTTCGCGAATGATCTCG
>JBNKHB010000110.1:0-8019 GCA_050290125.1 Robiginitalea sp. | reverse complement strand
CGGCCCCATCCATATCGGCCACCTGGCGGGGGTCTACGTGCCAGCGGACATCTACAGCCGCTACCTCCGCCTGAGGGGGCGGGAGGTGCTCTTTGTCTGCGGCAGCGACGAACACGGGGTGGCCATCCCCATGAAGGCGGCCAAGGAAGGCGTCAGCCCGCAGGCCCTGATCGACAAGTACCACGGCATCATTAAGAAATCCTTCGCCGAATTCGGCATCGCCTTCGACAATTATTCCCGTACCTCCGCCGCCGTCCACCATAAGACCGCATCCGATTTCTTTACCAGGCTTTACGAGCAGGGTGATTTTATCGAGCAGGTAAGCGAGCAGCTCTACGACCCGGAGGCGGATCAATTCCTGGCGGACCGTTTTGTAGTGGGCACCTGCCCCAAATGCGGTTACGAGGAGGCGTATGGCGACCAGTGCGAGAACTGCGGGTCATCGTTGAACGCCACGGATCTGATCCGGCCGCAATCGGCCATCAGCGGCGCCACCCCGGTGCTCAAAAAGACCAAACACTGGTTCCTCCCCCTGGACCGCTACGAGGATTTCTTGCGGACCTGGATCCTGGAGGGACATAAGGACGACTGGAAACCCAATGTTTACGGGCAATGCAAATCCTGGATTGACGACGGCCTGAAACCCCGTGCCGTAACCCGTGACCTGGACTGGGGCATCCCCGTACCGCTGGAAGGGGCCGAAGGCAAGGTGCTCTACGTGTGGTTCGACGCGCCCATCGGCTACATATCTTCCACCAAGGAATGGGCCGAGCGGGAAGGGGCCGACTGGAAGCCCTGGTGGCAGGACCCGGAAACGCGCCTGGTGCATTTTATCGGAAAGGACAACATCGTTTTCCACTGCATTATTTTTCCGTCCATGCTGAAGGCACACGGCTCGTACATATTGCCGGAGAACGTGCCGGCCAACGAATTCCTGAACCTGGAAGGCCAGAAATTATCTACTTCCAGGAACTGGGCGGTCTGGCTGCACGAATACCTGGAAGAATTCCCGGATATGCAGGACGTCTTGCGCTATGTCCTGACGGCCAACGCGCCGGAGACCAAGGACAACGACTTTACCTGGAAGGACTTCCAGGCCCGCAATAACAACGAACTGGTCGCCATTTTTGGCAATTTCGTAAACCGGGTGGCCGTGCTTACCCATAAATACCAGGAAGGGCAACTTACCGCCCCCGGTCCTTTGAGCGACAACGACCGGGAAACGCTGGAGGCCCTGCGCCGGTACCCCGACCGCCTGGCGGACAGCATTGAGCGATATCGCTTCAGAGAGGCCTCTCAGGAATTGATGAACCTGGCCCGTCTGGGGAACAAATACCTGGCGGACGAGGAACCCTGGAAAGTGATCAAGACCGACCCGGAGCGCGTAGCCACCATCCTTTATACGGCCATACAGGTAGCCGCCGCCCTGGCCGTGCTTAGCGAACCTTTCCTGCCGTTTACGGCGGCAACCCTCAGGGACATGCTCCAATGGGACGAGCTGCCCGAGGCGCCCGAATGGGATCACGTGAGCGGTGAATTGCCCCTGCTGCCGGCAGGCCACCAGTTGGGAGAGGCACGCTTGTTGTTCCGCAAGATCGAAGACGAGGAAATCCAGAAGCAACTGGACAAACTGGAAGCCACCAAACAAGAGAATCAAATGGAAAAGACCGTAACCCATACCCCCCTCAAGGAGACCATCAACTACGACGATTTTGTTAAACTGGATCTGCGGGTTGGCACCATCCTGACCGCCGAAAAAATGCCCAAGGCAGACAAACTCATCGTGATGATCGTAGACACGGGGGTGGACAAGCGCACGGTGGTTTCGGGAATTGCCGAACACTTTAAACCGGAAGAGCTCGTTGGTAAACAAGTGACCGTACTGGCCAACCTGGCCCCGCGGAAACTGAGGGGCGTGGAAAGCCAGGGAATGCTGCTGCTGGCCGAAGACGCCGACGGCAAGCTGGTGTTCCTCACGCCCGAAGAAAGTGTGCGCAACGGCTCAGTCATTAGCTGATCACCGCAAAAACCTTACAGATGCCCATAAAACGCATCTCCCTCATACTGATCCTCAGCTGCGGCCTGCTTTCGGCTCAGCAACCGGACTCCACCAGGACCGGCGCCTGGCGTACGTTTACCTACGACCTGGAAAGTATTTTCGGGGGCCTGGGGTATTCGTATACCCGGCCCTTGCACTGGCAAGGAGAACAATGGCGGGATTTCGGATTGCTGATGGGTGCAACGGGGGTTACCTACCTGGTGGACGAACCCGTATCCGATTTTTGGGTGGAACGCAAGGAAGACGTCCCCAAATTCATCCGGGATTACGGATGGGAGATCGGTAGCCCCGGCAACAATTACATGATGACCGGGGTGGTCTACCTGACCGGTTTGATTTCGGGTGACGAAAAATTACGCCGGACCGGGGTATTGCTGGTGGCCTCCGCTTCCGCCACGGGACTGCTGCAGCAGATCGGGATGCGCCTGATAGGCCGGGCCCGGCCCCTGAGCGGCCAGAGCCCCGATACCTTCAAACCCTTTTTTACGGGAAACAACAACTACCACTCGTTTCCCTCCGGTCATACGGTACTGGCCTTTACCAATGCCTATGCCATTGCCAAGCAATTCCGAAACCCCTGGGTAAAGGCCGGGATCTATACGTTAGGCCTGGTTCCGGGGATTTCCCGTCTTTGGGAAGGCAAGCACTGGCTCTCCGACGTGCTCTTCAGCGTGGGGCTCAGCATCTTTACGGTAGAAGCCGTAGACCGCTACCTGGACCGCCGCTACAGCTCCAAATACAATGACCGGGACCGGGATGTGAGTTGGGACCTCCGCTTCGGACCCGGCACCATCGGGGTTGGAATGCGGTTCTAGTGGGATTCGTGTTCCTTTAGGTGGATCGATTCACTTTCTTTACCTTAAGGGACATTATAAACGAGCCTTTTACAACCGACCAATGTATCCCGCCAATTTTTCTACCGGCTTGCTGTTATTCCTTTTGCTATTGACCCACTCCTGCCGGGAATCTGGCGCTTCTCCAATGGGTTCAAGCCCTTCTGAAACCACTGTAAACCGCCTGAAAGTGATCTTTGATACGGACGCCAACAACGAACTGGACGACCAGCACGCGCTGGCCTACCTGTTGGCCAACGGGGATGTTTTTGAGTTATCGGGGGTGACGGTGAACGCCACCTACAACGGCGGCGACATTGAAGGACACTTCGAGGAGGCCGGCCGCATCCTGCAACTGTTCAACCGCAGGGACAGCTTGCCGCTGCTGCGCGGGGCCAATGGGAATTTTTCCGAAATCGCCTCGGATTTTGATCCGGAGGCATTCGACGGCCGACCAGCCGTGGATTTTATGCTGGAACAGACCCGGCGGGATTCGGTCGTGATCATTGCCGTGGGCAAGCTCACGAATGTTGCCCTTGCGCTTAAAAAAGATCCTGCTTTTGCCGGGCGTACCCGCATTATCTGGTTGGGATCCAATTACCCGGAACCCGGGGAATACAATCAGGACAATGATACCATTGCCATGAATTTCCTGTTGAATTCCAATATCCCGTTCGAAATGGTCACGGTGCGATACGGAAAGCCCAGCGGCACGGATGCCGTACGGGTTACCCCGGAGGAAATCGATAAGAAAATGCCCGGCAGGGGGGTGAAAGCCTCGGCACCCATTACCGGGCGCCACGGCGGGCAATTCACAACCTTCGGCGACTACTCGGTCGATCTGTTTGACCACATCGATTTACACGGCGATCCGCCCGCACGCGCCTTGTTCGACATGGTGGCCGTTGCGATCCTTAAAAATCCGGATTGGGGCAATGGCCGGGTGCATCCGGCTCCGGTGCTTGTTGAAAACAGCTGGGTGGAACGCCCGGGGAACCGGCGTGAGATCCGGATTTGGGAAGATTTTGACAAACAGGCACTGCTTGAGGACTTCTTCGGCAGTATGGAAGAACCGGTCCCTGTGCCAATAATAAATGCAAGTGAATAAGGTAGTGGTCGTCGGTAGCGCCAACACCGACATGGTCGTTAAATCCGAGCGCTTCCCGGCACCCGGGGAGACTATCCTGGGCGGTGAATTCTTCATGTTCCCGGGAGGTAAGGGCGCTAATCAGGCGGTAGCGGCTGCAAGGATGGGAGCGGAAACCTCCTTTATTTGTGCACTCGGGGACGACCTGTTTGGCCGGAAGGCCCTGGAAGGCTATGCGGAAGAAGGATTGGATACCACTGCGGTGATGATCGTACCCGATGTCGCTTCGGGCATCGCCCTTATTACGGTCAATGCAGCCGGCGAAAACGAAATCGTTGTGGCTTCCGGGGCGAATGCACATCTGGATCCGTCCTGGCTGAAAACGCAGGCCGCGCTTCTCAAAACAAGCGACCTGGTATTGGCCCAATTGGAAATACCAATGCCCGCCATTGCCTTTCTCGCTGCTTTTTGCAAGGACCGGAAAGTCCCCATGATCCTGAATCCGGCCCCGGCCTGCGTCTTGCCGGATGAGCTGTTGGCCGGGCTTTACGCGCTCACGCCCAACCAATCCGAAACCGAATTCCTTACGGGGATCGCCGTCAGGGATTCGAAAACCGCGCAACAGGCATCCGATGTGCTACGTGACAAAGGGGTATTGAATGTGGTGATCACCATGGGCAGCGCCGGGGCGTATTACAGCGGGACGGAAGGCTCATTTTTAGTCAATGCCAGGCAGGTTTCGGCGGTGGATACCACAGCCGCCGGAGATGTCTTTAACGGGGTTCTGGCCTCCTGGCTGGCACGCGGGATGGATTGGCGCAGCAGTCTGGAGCAGGCTGCCTCATCGGCGGCAATATCGGTTACGCGCATGGGAGCACAGAGCTCTGCCCCCTATCATCACGAAATCCAATAACCCATGTTCATTATAGACCAATATCCGCTGGCCGTTCTCTTTTGCATCATTACCATGATGGCGTGGGGGTCCTGGGCCAATACGCAAAAACTCGCCAGTTCCGGCTGGCGCTTTGAGTTATTTTATTGGGATTATGTTTTCGGTATCCTGCTCTTTGCCCTAATGCTGGGACTCACGGCGGGCAGCAGCGGGGAAGCAGGACGGCCGTTCGTCGAAGACCTGTCTCAAGCCCGGGGAACCTATTTGGGCTATGCCTTGCTGGGAGGTGTATTGTTCAACGCTGCCAATATCCTGTTGGTAGCCGCAATCACGATTGCCGGGATGTCGGTTGCCTTCCCCGTCGGAATCGGACTTGCCCTCGTAATCGGGGTGGTGGTCAATTATATCGACAGCCCCGTGGGTAATGCGACCCTGCTCTTTTCCGGGGTGGCGCTGGTAGCACTGGCGATCCTGATGAATGCCCGCGCGTACAAGAAATTATCCCAAACCCAGAACAAGGTCCCTGTAAAAGGCCTGATGCTTTCCATAATAGCGGGTTGTTTGATGGGGTTGTTCTACAAATATGTGGCCTTGTCCATGTTCCCGGATTTCGCTACCCCCGAAACCGGAAAATTGAGCCCGTATTCCGCAGTTTTTGTTTTCGCCCTTGGGATATTGGCCAGTAATTTTGTCTTCAATATTCTGCTGATGCGAAAACCGGTGGAAGGGCCGCCACTCCCATTGGGGAGTTATTTCAAGGGAAGCAGCCGGGACCACCTGATGGGGATCCTGGGCGGGATGATCTGGTGCATCGGAATGTCCTTCAGCATCCTGGCCTCGGATAAAGCAGGCCCGGCAATTTCCTATGGGCTCGGGCAGGGTGCTACCGTGGTCGCAGCACTTTGGGGAATCTATATCTGGAAGGAATTCAAGGGGGCGCCGAAAGGAGTCCCAGCCCTATTGAACACCATGCTCGGTCTCTATATACTGGGGCTTGGAATAATCATCCTGGCTCGATGAAGGAGTGATTCCCCAGCTCCACCGGGGCATACAAAACAGCAGCTTGTTTCGTACCTTTATTAAAATTTACTGCCATGTTGAACAAGAACGTTGAAACAGCGCTTAACGAGCAGATCCGGATAGAGGCCGAATCGTCCCAGATATACCTCTCCATGGCTTCCTGGGCGGAAGTGAAAGGCCTGGAAGGGATCTCTCAGTTTTTATACAAACATTCCGACGAAGAGCGGATGCACATGCTTAAACTGGTCAAGTATGTAAACGAACGGGGCGGACACGCCATCGTCTCCGAACTCAAGGCCCCAAAAACCGATTTCGGGTCCTTCCAAAACCTGTTCAAGGAGTTGTTCGAGCACGAACAGTATGTTTCCCAACGCATTAACGAAGTAGTGCACGTAACCCTGGAGGAGAAGGATTACGCCACACACAACTTCATGCAGTGGTACGTCGCGGAGCAAATCGAGGAGGAAGCCCTGGCCCGGACCATTTTGGATAAGATCAATCTCATTGGAAATGACAAGGGTGGGTTGTACCTGTTTGATAGGGACATCCGGATGCTCAGCGTGGATAGCGCCGCCGCACCGGAAGCGCCCTGAACCACTTTTCTTTATTTAGAATAAATAAAAATTGGTATCTTTGGGATGTTCATCCCATGGGAAAGAAAAAGAAAAAAGCCGCCAATCTCCTTGCGCTCCGAACGGAACGCCTCCAACGCCTTCAGGTCCTGGGGTGCCAGCCGGACGGCTGTAAGAGCAAATGCTGTAAGAAATACAAAAAAGGAGAACACAAGCGTTGCGGTAAATGTCCATGCGGGGATTTGCTCAAATGTCTCCGGAAGTCGGGTGCGACCCTGCAGCACGTAGCCTAGCGATTCGGCCGGGCCGCCATCAGCCCTACCCCTGATTCCTCAGAACCGAACACCCAGGATTTTCCATCGGAATCCGATCCCAGTTGCAGATAATAGGATGCGTGCCGGAAGTAGTAGTCGCCATGGCCGCACCGATCGCTGCAATGGGCCTGATGCCCGGCGTAAGCATCCCGTTTTGCAAGAATATAGACCTTGTACGCTTCGGTATTCTCGCGATACAACAGGCGTTCGAAAGCGCGTTGGTCCAACCAGAAATCCAATTCCTCCTGTTCGCCGTCCAGGCGGACTTCCTGTTCGTACCGAGCGTCCATCTGTGCCTGGCGGATGAAAAACCGTTTCAATTCCAGATCCGCGGAAGCCGTCTGTGCCCTGGCCCCGGTTACACCGGAGAACAGTAACACTATAATTATGACGGACATACGGGCCATCGGAGAGGCGTTTACATATTGGACGAATCAGTTTCCATTAAGTTACGCCACCGACTCCGGTATCGCCAAAAAAAGGGGCAATTCGCCCCTTTTCTCGTTCAATAACGCACCCCTGCTACTTGCCGAGCAGCAAAAGTTCGGAACATCGCACTTCGGTAACATATTTTCGTTCGCCTTCGGCCGTATCGTATTGCCGGTGGACCAACTTCCCTTCCACGGCCACCTCCTTCCCTTTGTTCAGGTAGTTTTCCGCAATATCCGCGATTTTCCCCCAGGCCACCACCTGGTGCCACTGAGTGTCGGTCACCTTCTCCCCGTTGCCGTTCCGATAGGTTTCATTCGTTGCGACGGAGAAGCGCGCCATTTTACCCCCGTTCTCCAATTCGGTTACCTCCGGGTCCTTCCCCAGATTGCCGATTAACTGGACTTTGTTGCGCAGTGCGTTCATAGTGTATAAGATTGAATTACATGATACCGGGGGATTCTCCCGGGTGGCAAACCTAATGTAAGGGGCCGTCGGTATCCGGTAAATATCCATTTGTATCCGGATACAAATACTTACTCGCTCGCTACGCCGGGAACAGGGCCGATTCCTTATATTTAGAATCCTAAAAACAAACCACCGATGAAAAAAGCGTTCTTTCTCCTGCTCCTTTGCTGGACCATGACCCTTGGGGCACAAACCGAAACATCAGCGGACCTGCATGTCCTGGAAACGGGCCAGGCAGCCGCAGCAGGGATGTCCTGGGAACGACTGGGAAAGAT
Source organism: Robiginitalea sp. (assembly GCA_050290125.1). Taxonomy (GTDB): domain Bacteria; phylum Bacteroidota; class Bacteroidia; order Flavobacteriales; family Flavobacteriaceae; genus Robiginitalea. The sequence goes on along the minus strand of JBNKHB010000110.1, from coordinate 70 downwards.
TGATCGCATGCTCCGGCAGGCCGTAGAAGCCGGGCAGATCCCGGGTGGTGTTGCGCTGATCGCGCGCAAC
>JBNKHB010000109.1:0-8039 GCA_050290125.1 Robiginitalea sp. | reverse complement strand
CCTGCCGGTACTGGAAGATGCCGGAATACTTCTTAAAGGGGATCGAATCCTGGAGACAGGGAGGTATCGGGAGCTCCTGAAAAAAGCTGATGAATTAGGTGCGGCGTGCTGGGAACCCGCGGGAGACGTTATTGCCCTGCCGGGCCTGATCGATTGCCATACCCACACCTGCTTCGCGGGCAGCCGCGCGCGGGACTATGCGCTGCGCAACAGCGGCAGGACCTATCTGGAGATCGCCCGTGCGGGCGGCGGGATCTGGGATACCGTTACCCAAACCCGGCGCGCCGGTGCAGACGAATTGGGGCGCCTGCTGGTGGAGCGCTGCGCGCGCTTCCTGTCGGATGGCATCACCACCCTGGAGGTAAAGAGCGGCTATGGCCTCTCCATTGCGGAAGAACTCAAGATGCTCCGCGTGATCCGGGATGCCGGCCCGGAGGTGGCCCAGGATCTGGTCGCAACCTGCCTGGCCGCCCATATGCTACCCAGGGATTTCGAAGGTTCCGGGCCGGAATATTTGAATTTGCTAACGGAAGAACTCCTGCCGATTATACAGATAGAAAAACTGGCCGGCCGGGTGGATGCATTTGTGGAAGCGAGCGCCTTTAGCAAAGAGGAGATCCTGCCCTATTTGAATAAAGCGCGTGAGATGGGCTTTGACATTACGGTGCATGCGGACCAGTTCAGCACCGGGGGAAGCGCCGCGGCCATCGCCTGCGGTGCGGTAAGCGCCGACCACCTCGAGGCCAGCGGCCCGGAGGAGATCAAGGCCCTTGCAGAGAGCCCTGTAATTGCCACCGCCCTGCCCGGCGCAAGCCTGGGGCTGGGTTGCGGATACACACCGGCCCGCGCCTTGCTGGACGCCGGCGCCTGCCTGGCCATCGCCAGCGACTATAACCCGGGCTCCGCCCCCATGGGCGACCTGCTCGCCCAGGCAGCCATCCTGGGTGCGGCGGAGAAACTCACCAACGCAGAGGTGCTGGCCGGGATAACCTGCCGGGCCGCTGCCGCGTTGAATGTAACGGACCGGGGTCGCCTGGAACCGGGATTGTTAGGGGATCTGGCCTTGTTTGCGGCGCCGCACTACAACGAGATCCTCTACCAGCAGGGACGGCTCAAACCGGCCTGGGTCTGGAAAAACGGCAACTGTGTTTACGGCATAAATGAGACGGAATGAAGCAGTCAGCGACCCAAACAACTTTTAAGGAGGCCATCCGGCAAGGAATACCAAAAGAACTTCCCCCGCCCAAGCAGCGGGATCCGGAAGTGCCACACGCCCCCCGGCGGAAGGATATCCTGAGCCCGGACGAAAAGCGCCTGGCGCTGCGCAATGCCCTTCGGTATTTCCCCCGGGAATGGCATGGGGAGCTGGCGGCGGAATTCGCTGCAGAACTCCGGGAATTCGGCCGCATCTATATGTACCGATTCAAGCCGGATTACCCGATGTATGCCCGGCCCATCAGCGAGTACCCGGCCCTTACCACAGAAGGGGCGGCCATTATGCTAATGATCCAGAACAACCTGGACCCGAAGGTGGCGCAGCACCCGGACGAACTCATCACCTATGGCGGCAATGGCGCCGTCTTCCAGAACTGGGCCCAGTACCTCCTTTGCATGCGATACCTCTCGGAAGTGGGAGCGGACCAGACGCTGCACATGTATTCCGGACATCCCATGGGGTTGTTCCCTTCTGGCACGGATGCGCCGCGAGTGGTCGTTACCAACGGCATGATGATCCCCAATTACTCCCATCAGGACGACTGGGAGCGCTACAACGCCCTGGGCGTTACCCAATACGGCCAGATGACCGCCGGCTCCTACATGTATATCGGGCCGCAGGGGATTGTCCACGGTACGGCGATCACGGTGCTGAACGCCTTGCGTAAGGTGGCGCCCGGCGCAGGCGACTTCCGGGGCCGCGTTTTTGTAACCGCCGGTTTGGGCGGGATGAGCGGGGCCCAACCCAAAGCGGGCAATATTGCCGGTTGCATCACCCTGTGCGCGGAGATCAATCCTGCCGCAGCCAGGAAACGCCACAGCCAGGGTTGGGTAGACGAACTTCACGAAGAACTGGACGCGCTGATGGCAAGGACACGGCGTGCGATGGCCGGAGGCGAGGTAGTCTCCCTGGCCTATCTGGGAAATGTCGTGGATCTTTGGGAGCGGCTGGCGGACGAAGGCATCGCAGTGGACCTGGGCAGCGACCAGACGTCCCTGCACAATCCCTGGGCCGGGGGATACTACCCGGCCGGGCTGAGCTTTGAGGCTTCCAACGAGCTGATGGCGAAAGATCCGGAAGCCTTCCGGGAGCAGGTGCAGGCGTCGTTGCGGCGGCATGTGGCCGCCGTAAACCGGCTGGTGGCGGGTGGCATGTATTTCTTTGACTACGGAAACGCCTTCCTTTTGGAGGCTTCCCGGGCAGGAGCGGACATCATGGACGCAGCGGGCAAAGGATTTCGGTATCCTTCCTACGTACAGGATATTCTGGGGCCTCTGTGCTTTGACTATGGCTTTGGTCCCTTCCGTTGGGTCTGCACTTCCGGAAGAGCTGAAGACCTTCGCAAAACCGACCGGATCGCCCTGGAAGTGCTGGAAGCGCAATTGGACAGGGCCCCGGAAGACATACAGGGCCAACTGCGGGATAACATCCGATGGATCGAACAGGCAGAGGAGAACCAACTGGTGGTGGGTTCACAGGCGCGAATCCTGTATGCGGATGCGGAAGGCCGGATCGCGATCGCCCTTGCCTTTAACCGCGCCATTGCGGAAGGAATCCTTAGCGCTCCGGTGGTCCTGGGGCGCGACCACCACGATGTGAGCGGCACCGACAGCCCGTTCCGGGAGACAAGCAATATCTACGACGGCAGCCAGTTTACGGCTGATATGGCCATCCACAACGTCATCGGGGACAGCTTCCGGGGGGCCAGCTGGGTATCCATCCATAACGGCGGGGGCGTCGGCTGGGGCGAAGTGATCAACGGCGGCTTTGGCCTGGTCCTGGACGGCTCCGAATCGGCAACCCGGCGCCTGCAGAACATGCTGTTCTACGACGTGAACAATGGGATTGCCCGCCGCAGCTGGGCGCGCAACCCGGAAGCCATGACCGCCCTTAAGCGCGAAATGGAACGAAGCCCGAAACTCTCGGTAGCCCTGCCAAAGCTAGTGGACGACGAACTGTTGGACGAATACTTTAACCCATGAGCACAACCTTCCGCAAGCCGCAAACCGAAGACTGGAACGGTCGTGATTCCGCTGGGCAACGGGCCTACCTGCACGAGAACGTCCAGTTGATTTCAGGCCCTGGCGAGGCGATACCGCCCGCTGCCAGGCGTCATCCGGCGTTACTTGGCTATGCCTGCGACATCGGCGTATCCAGGAATTCCGGGCGGCCGGGGGCTTCGGCCGGCCCTTTGGCGCTGCGCAAGGCGCTGGGGAAGCTCCCCTGGCTGCAATCGGCTCCGGACGCCCTTGCGGATGCCGGCGACATCATGGCAGAAGCGGATGCGCTTGAAGAGGCCCAGGAGCTATTTGCCAGGAGGGTGTCCGCATTGCTCGGTGCAGGCTACCTGCCCGTTGGCATCGGAGGCGGGCACGATATCGCTTTTGCCCATNATCTGGGGGTACGGGCCACCTTGCCTCCGGGTTACGCACTGGGGATCGTAAATTTTGATGCGCACCTGGACCTCCGCCTGCCGGAGCCGCTTGGCCACTCGGGCAGCCCTTTCACCCAGGTGGCGAAGTGGTGCCGTACCTACGGCGAGGCCTTCCGATATGCCTGCCTTGGCGTACGTGCAGATGCCAATACCCGGGAGTTATGGGACCGCGCCCAGGAGTTGGAAGTGCTCACTGTAGACCGTTCCGGCCTCCGACCTGAAACTTCCGAGCTTTCCCAAGCTAAGCTGCGCAGCTTTCTGGATTCCGTGGACGGGGTCTATCTGACGATCGACCTGGACGGTTTTTCCTCGGCCTATGCTCCGGGAGTGAGCGCCGCTTCCCCCATGGGATATAGCCCGGCGGAAATACTGCCGTTTTTGGATTCGGTGCTGAACAGTGGAAAATTGCTCAGCCTGGACGTGGCCGAGCTTTGCCCGTCCCTGGACCGGGATGGACAGACGGCGGCCCTGGCGGCTTCACTCATCCACAGGGTCCTGCATGCCCCAGGCCTATTCTAACCAGGATTTATAATACTTCCCGTCGTCCAGATCCATGGCGGTCTGGGTGAGTTGCAGCGGCTTAAAGGTATCCACCATAACGGCGAGTTCCTCGGTCCCCGATTTGCCGATACTGGCCTCATACGTTCCGGGGTGCGGACCGTGGGGGATCCCCGCCGGGTGGAGGGAAATATGGCCCTCTTCCACATTTTTACGGCTCATGAAATCCCCGTCCACGTAGTAGAGCACCTCATCCGAGTCGATATTGGAATGGTTGTAGGGGGCCGGGATGGCCTGGGGGTGGTAGTCGTACAGGCGCGGGACGAAGGAGCAGACCACGAACGCAGAGGTCTCGAAGGTCTGATGGACGGGAGGCGGTTGGTGGACGCGCCCGGTTATGGGTTCAAAGTCGTGGATGGAGAAACCGTACGGGTAATTGTAGCCGTCCCATCCCACCACGTCAAAGGGATGGGTGGCATAGACCAGGTGGTGCAGCTGCCCTTCCTTCTTGATCTTCATCAGGAAATCGCCGGTTTCGTCATGGGTCTGCAGGTTGCCGGGCAACTTAAAATCCCGCTCGCAGAAGGGCGAGTGTTCCAGGTGTTGACCGAACCAGTTCCGGTACCGCTTGGGCGTGTAGATCGGGTGAAAGGATTCCACGATAAAGAGCCGGTTTTCCTGCCCTTCAAAATGGATCTGGTAGATCATGCCGCGGGGTATCATCAGGTAATCTCCCGCCACAAAAGGGATTTCCCCAAGAAAGGTCTTCAAAACGCCGCTCCCCCGGTGCACAAAAAGCAATTCGTCGGCGTCGGCGTTCTTATAAAAGTAATCGGTCTGGGAGGTAGTGGGCGCAGCCAGGGCAATTTGCACATCCCGGTTAAAGAGGACCACGGCACGGCTCTCCAGGTAGTCTGCCTTTGGCTTCAGTTCCAAACCTTTTAATAGGCGCGAATGGATATTGTGGGCCACGGCGGGCCTTGGTGCGTAATCCAGCGTTTTTCCCACCTGTTTTACCTGGGTGGGCCGGTGCAGGTGGTAGAGCAGCGAGGACATCCCATCAAAGCCGATGGTGCCGAAAAGCTGCTCGTAGTACAGGCTGCCGTCCGCTTTCCTGAACTGGGTATGGCGTTTATGGGGAACCTTCCCCAACTTGTGGTATAAAGGCATGGCGCATTTGCGTTTTGGCTACCTAAAATTACAACAATTTAAGGGGAGGGGAAACGGCCCGGGGAAGATAAACCGCACAAAAAAAGCCTCCCGTAATGGAAAGCCTTTCATTGGACGCGGCCTTTAGGCCGCCGACCTATATTCCCCGAAGGGAACACAACACAACGGGTCAAAGATAGGAAAGGTTTTTCATTTTTCGGCCATGGCGGCCCGCTTTTCAGGTTTTTTCCGGTACGGTCGAACGATCAGCCGCGCCGCTTTGTCGTAGTTGATGTAATTGTACACCCAGTTGAAAAAGACCACTACCCGGTTGCGGAAACCCACCAGGGACATCAGGTGCACGAACATCCAGATAAACCAGGCAAAAAAGCCGCCGAAGCTCCAGCCAGGCAAATCCACTACCGCTTTGTTCCGGCCTACTGTGGCCATATTCCCCTTGTTCCGGTATCGGAAGGGACGCATGGTCTTCCCTTCTAACATCCGGTCTATATTTTCAGCCAGCAGCGCCCCTTGCTGGATAGCAGGCTGGGCCATTTGGGGATGCCCGTTCGGGTATGCTTCGGTCTGCATCAGCGCACTGTCGCCGACGGCGAATACGCCTTCCATGCCCTCCACTCTGTTGAATGCATCCACCCTCAATCGATTGGTGCGCGGCTCCACGCTTTCCTCGGGGAATCCGGGAACCAACGCCCCGGTTACCCCGGCCGTCCAGATGCAGTTCTCAGTTCGCATCTCGTGGCCGTCCCCAAAACGGAGGCGTTCCCCGTCAAAGGATTCCACTCGCGTATTCAGGTGCAGGATCACGCCCAGCTTTTCCAGGAATTGCCGGGCCTTGGTCGAGGCCGTTGTACTCATTGGCGGGAGTACGCGGTCGTGGCCTTCAAAGAGGTGGATTTCCATTTCATCCACCTTCAGGTGGCGATAGTCCCTGGGGAAGACGTGCCGCTTGAGTTCGGCAAAGGCGCCTGCCAGCTCAACGCCCGTCGGACCGGCACCGATGATGCAAAAGGTCATCAGGGCCTTGCGACGGGTTGCGTTGTCCGTATAATCCGCTTTTTCCAGGTTTTGCAGCGCAAGGCTGCGGATATCCAGGGCCTGCGGCACCGATTTCATCGGCAAGGCGTGTTTGCGAAGCGTTTCGTTCCCGAAATAATTGGTGCGCGTCCCGGCGGCCCAGACCAGATAGTCATAGGCGAGGGTGCCCCGATTGGTATGCAATAGCTTGGCCCCGGGATCCACGGACTCCACCTCGGCCCACCTGAAGTAAAAATTCGGCAGGCGCTTGAGGATCTTGCGTATGGGATAGGCAATGCTGTCGGGTTCCAGCCCGCCGGTGGAAACCTGGTAGAGGAGCGGTTGGAATCCGTGGTAATTCTGCCGGTCCACCAAAACCAACTGCACCGGTAATTTGCCGAGTTTCTTGGCCAGGGAGATCCCTGCAAACCCACCGCCAACCACTACGATTCGAGGGGCATCCGTATCGGGGATGTTCATAGGAACGCTTTGTCTACAAATTTACGAATCCCCTTGCCGTTTATCGATCTTATCAGCCGCTTTTGTGAAACCTTTTGGACCGATGAAATCCACAATTTACGGACGTGCCGCAGGCATGAGCGGAGTTTGACGAAAAGGCGACGCGCTTGGTCGGCCGCGGCGGCCCGGGAAACCCCGCCTACGTACCTTGCGAGTACGCAACCCATGCCATGAAGATCTCCCGATTTGGGGCCCTTATAGCCCTTGCTATCCTTTCCGCCTGTACGCCGGAAACCCTGGTACCGGAGGCGACCGCTCCTGCAGAGGACGCCGGCGGCCCCGAAGCCGTGGCCCTTGACCATAAGGCTTCCTCCCTGTTATGGCTCGCCGGGCGGCAATACCCCAGCGGCCTGGTTGAAAGTGCCGAAGGTTCGGATTTTGTATCGCTTTACGATAATGCCCTGAGCGCCCTGGTCTATCTGCGGAATGGCCAGACCGGGCAGGCGCAAAAAATATTTGACTATTTCCAGGGACGACAGACGGCGGAATTCGACGAAAGCGGTGGCGGATTCTACCAGTTCCGCGATACGGAAGGGAATAACCGGTCTCGCATCTGGCTGGGCGACAATGCCTGGCTGCTGATTGCCTTGCGGCACTACAGGGCGGCCACCGCCGACCTGCGCTACCGGGATTTGGAAGCTTCCTTGGAAGCCTGGATCCGGAGCCTGCAGCAGGAAGACGGCAGCCTAAAAAGCGGTTGGAACGAAGACGGTTCACAGATCCCGGTGGTTACCGAAGGGATGATCACCGCCTATGTCGCCGTAAGCGGTTATGACGCCTTCCACGAGGGGATCCTGAACTATCTCACCGCGCAGCGCTGGAGCGAGGAGGAGTCCCTGCTGCTCGCCGAGCAGTCCGGCGGCACCTATGCCTATGCCATGGACCTGCATTCGCTCCCGGCACTGATCTGGGAGGGTGCGTCCCATGGTTTCCTGGAACACGCCCAGCGGTATTACACGGTACAATATCACGAACTCAACGGTAAAAGCATTGGAGGGTATTGCTTTGACGAAGACCTGGACGTGGTTTGGCTGGAGGGCAGCGCACAGATGGCCCTGGCTTACAGAAGGTCGGGCGACCTGCAGGCATACCAACAAACCATGGAAGCCCTGGAGCAAGCCTTCATCAAAGTTGGGGACACCCACAACCCCGGCGCCTTGCCGTATGCCGCCAATCCGGGCAGCAGTT
>JBNKHB010000108.1:0-8071 GCA_050290125.1 Robiginitalea sp. | reverse complement strand
CATAGGGGTCATATAGCGCCTTCGAATGCCTTCGATATACCCGCCTATAACGCGTTCAGGCCGTATGGTCATGTCCCGCAGGGTGCGGTAAAGCGAATTCTCCAGGTTAAAAAAGCGCTCCACGATGTCGGTAAAGATGCCCCGGAAGGTAAGACGCGTATTCACCACCTTGGCACCGCAGCCCGGACAGAAAGCGAAATCCGTGCGCATGGGCGCGTTACAATTCTTGCAGTTCACTACTAACTCAGGTCTTTTCGAAGGGTCTTGGCCAATTCCTCAAGGTCTTTGAAGAGTACGAATTCCCCATTCTTGATATAGGAAACCAAACCGGTTTCCTCGCTGACCACCAGGGCCAGGGCATCGGTGCGTTCGGTAATGCCCACGGCCGCACGGTGACGCAGGCCGAATCGCTGCGGGATGGAACGCTCGCGCGATACCGGCAGGATCACCCGGGTGGCAATGATCTCATTGCCTTTAATTATTGCCGCACCGTCGTGCAACGGGCTATTCTTATAAAAAATGCTTTCAATGATCGGCTGATTTACTTCGATCCGCATGGGGTCGCCGGTACTTTTTATAAAGTCCAGGGAGGTATTGCGTTCGATCACCAATATGGCCCCGCTGCCGGTTTGCCCCATCCGCTGACAGGCCCCGAGCAGCCCTTCCACATCCAGGGCAAGCGGCATGGCTTCTTGCCTGAGAAAGCGCAGGTTTTTAAAGAAACGCCGTTTTTTGGGAAAATTGGTAGACCCGATCACCAGGAGGAATTTGCGGATCTCTTGCTGAAAGACGATGATGAGGGCGATAAGCCCCACCTGCATAAAACCCCCTACCATGCTGCTGGTCATTTGCATGTCCAGGAGCTGGGTGAGCTTCCAGAATGCCCAGATGATTACGATGCCGATAAAGATGTTGATGGCGACGGTGCCCCGGACCAGGCGGTAGAAGTAGTAGAGCAGAATGGCCACCAGCAGGATGTCGATTACGTCCGTAACGCCGAAATCCAGAAAGTTGAGAAAGTCCAATCCGCCTCGCTTTTTGTAAAAGTAGAAAAATTAACAGAATCGTTTCATTGCGCGCTACGGACAGCCTCCCAAAGTTTTACACACTCTACGGCCTCTTTCACGTCGTGCACCCTCAGCAGCTTCGCGCCGCCCTGCAGTGCCAGCATGTGCAGGGCCGTAGTGCCGTTCAGGGCGCCCTCGGGACCGGTGTCCAGCGTCTTTTGGATCATGGACTTGCGGCTTAATCCGGCCAGCAGAGGCACTTCCAGCAGTGAAAATGCCTCCAGGTTGGCCAGCAGCTTAAAACTCTGTTCGCGGGTCTTTGCGAACCCGAATCCGGGATCTGCAATAATATCCGCGATGCCCAGCGCCCGGGCTGCTGCCAGTCGTTCCGAAAAATAGCGGAGCAGGTCCGAAATCAGGTCGTCGTACTGGGTAAGGGTGACCATGTTGCGCGGAGTACCCCGCATATGCATCAGGATAACGGGCACCTGCCGCCCGGCGATCAAAGGGAGCATTTCCGGATCCTGATGCCCGCCGCTTATATCGTTGATCAGAGCGGCACCTGCATCTAGTGCTTCCCGGGCCACCCTGCTGCGGAAGGTATCAACGGAAATCCTGATACCGGGAAAGGCTTTGACCAGTTCGCCTACCAGGGGAACTACCCTCCGAAGCTCCTCTTCCTCGGGTACGTCCTCGGCACCCGGACGGGAACTGTAGCCGCCGATGTCCAGGAAATCGGCGCCTTCTTCCAGCATGCGCCCGGCTGCGGAAAGAGCGGACTGCAAATCGGTCCGGCGGCTGCCGGAATAAAAGGAATCGGGAGTGAGATTCAGGATCCCCATCACCCTGGGGGTATCCAGGTCCATGAGCTCCCCGTTGCAACGGATGGTCATATGCGGCAGGAAAAAATTACTGGTGTCGGCATAAATCTATTTAAAACAGTACTTTTGACGGGGGCGTGGCCCCTCGAAAAGTACGTAAAATTGAGCAACTCCATGATGGATACATCCCAGGCTTTCGATACGGTTATCGCCGAATGCCGGGATTTGTTCCGCCGCAAGATGAACGACTACGGATCGGCATGGCGAATCCTGCGCCTACCGTCCCTTACCGACCAAATATTTATCAAGGCTCAACGGATCCGCAGCCTGCAGCAAAAAGGCACCCGCAAGGTGGAAGAGGGCGAACGCCCGGAGTTTGTGGGGATCATTAATTATTCGGTGATGGCGCTCATCCAACTCAAAAAAGGCGTGGCGGAATTGCCCGACCTGGACCCGGAGCAGGCGCTGGCCCTGTACGACCAGGAGGTGGCCCTGACCAAAGAGTTGATGGAGGCCAAGAACCACGATTACGGCGAGGCATGGAGGGACCTGAGGATCATGTCGCTCACGGACCTGATCCTGCAGAAACTTTTGCGGGTAAAGCAGATAGAAGATAACGAGGGGCGCACCGAAGTGAGCGAGGGCGTGGATGCCAACTATCGGGATATCCTGAACTACGCCGTATTTGCCCTCATCCACCTGGGGGCCGAACACGAAACCGAAACCCGCTCATGAAATACCTGGTGAACCTGGCGCGAATCCTGGTGGGCTTGCTATTTATTATCAGCGGCTTCATCAAACTGAATGACCCGGTAGGCTTTTCATTCAAGTTGGAGGAATACTTCAGCGAACCGGTGCTGAACCTGCCTTTCCTGGAACCTTATGCCCTGGCTTTTGCACTCTTTGTGGTAATCCTTGAAGTGATCCTGGGAATAACCCTGTTGCTGGGCTTCCGATTGAAGCTCACGCTTTGGACGTTGCTGGCCACGATCGTCTTTTTTACCTTCCTCACCCTGTATTCCGCGGTAACCGGGAAGGTGACGGATTGCGGTTGTTTTGGCGACGCGCTCAAGCTCACCCCCTGGCAATCTTTCTACAAAGATGTGGCCTTGCTGGTGTTGATCCTGCTCCTGTTGATGGGGCAGCGCTTTCTGAAACCCCTTGGGAACCGGGGATTCCGGTTGGGATTTACCGTCCTTTCCCTGCTGGCCTGTATCTGGTTCGCCAACCACGTGCTCAACCACCTGCCCTGGATCGATTTCCGGGCATATCACCTTGGTGTTCACATCCCCAGCGACATGAGCATTCCGGAGGACGCCCCCAAACCGGTCATTGAATATGACTGGAAGTTCAACGTGAACGGGGAGGAACAGATCATTACCACCAACGGGGATTACCCGCAGGTTGACGGGGAATTTATCGGGGTGGCGGACACCCGGGAGATCAGCCCCGGTTACGAGCCCCCTATCCACGATTTCACCATAGAGGCGGATGGCAACGATTATGCCTCCTCCATCCTGAAGCGCAAGCATTTACTGATGGTTATTTCCTACGATCTGCTCAAGAGTCAGGAGGCGGCCTTTGCCGAAATAGCAAAGTTGACGGATTCCGCGCAGGCGTTGGGATATTCCGTGATCGGCATGTCCGCCTCGTCGGAAGCCGAGGTAGCGCGCATCAAGGATAGCTATGGCCTGCAAATCCAATTTTATTTCACGGATCAGACCACGCTCAAGACCATTGTCCGTTCCAACCCCGGCCTGTTGCGGCTGGAGGAAGGCACCATCCGCCAGAAATTGCATTATAACGACCTGGATGAATTGGAACTGAAGCCACTTCCGGCATCCGAACGATTTAACGACAACTAACATACACGCAAAAACGAAGCCAAATGAGAGCCAACATTGTAGCCGGAAACTGGAAAATGAATAAGACGGCAAAAGAGACCCAGGCACTGATCAGCGAACTGACCGCCAAACTGCCGGATACGGATGCCGAAGTAATGATCGCCCCGACCTTCGTAAACCTGGCCGGCGCCGTGCGCGAAACCGGAAGTTCCCGCATAGAGGTAATTGCGCAGAATATGCATTTTGCGGATAGCGGTGCCTATACGGGCGAGATCGCGGCGGATATGCTTCTGGATATCGGGGTGGAGACCGTAATCCTGGGGCATTCCGAACGCCGCGCCTACTTCGGGGAGGACGATTCCCTGCTCGCCAAGAAAGTACAGCAGGCCATGGACAAGGACATGAGGGTGATCTTCTGTTTTGGGGAGGAATTGGACGAGCGTAAAGCCGGCCGCCATTTTCAGGTGGTGGAATCCCAACTCAAAAACGCCCTTTTTGACCTTCCCGCCGATGCCTGGGGCCGGATCGTGCTGGCATATGAGCCGGTATGGGCCATAGGCACCGGCGAGACCGCCAGCCCTGAACAGGCTCAGGAAATGCACGCCTTTATCCGGAAGCTTGTTTCGGACGCATATACCGACGGCATTGCCCAAAAGGTGACCATCCTTTACGGTGGAAGCGTAAAACCGGGGAACGCGGCGGAAATATTCTCCAAACCCGACGTGGATGGCGGCCTGATCGGCGGTGCTTCCCTGGTGGCGGAGGATTTTATCGCGATTGTTCAGGCAATAGGCTAGCCGTGTATATATGCTGTTCGGTGGCGTTAAAGCCTGTTCAGCCCGCTGCGGACATCCTGGTGGCCGCTTTGGCCGAATTGGGATTTGAAAGCTTTGAGGAAACCCCTACCGGCCTGAACGCCTACATCCAGGAAGAGTCCCTGGACCGTAATGCACTGGAGGCACTCCCGTATTGGTCCCATCCGGACTGGACGGCCTCCTGGTCGCTCACCGAGGTACCCGACCAAAACTGGAATGCGGTATGGGAGGCGGATTATACGCCCATTCGGGTGGGCGATCGTTGCGTGGTCCGCGCGGCCTTCCACCCGGAACCCGGCCCTGAAGTATCCTATGACCTGGTCATCACCCCCAAAATGAGTTTCGGAACCGGGCATCACCAGACCACCTGGCTGATGCTTTCGGCCTTATTGGATCTCGAGTTACAGGGCAAATCGGTCCTGGACATGGGCGCCGGTACCGGTGTGCTGGCCATCCTGGCGGCCATGAAAGGGGCAAGGCCTGTTTTGGCGGTGGATATAGATCCGGTGGCGGTAGCGAGTTGCCGGGAAAATGCCGATGCGAACGGGCAGGCGCATATCCGATGTGAAAAAGGGGAGGCAGGGGTCCTGCAAGGGATGGGATTCGATTTGATCCTGGCTAACATCAACCGCAATATTCTATTGGCCCAATTGCCGGAGTATGCTGCGGCCTTGCATCCGGGCGGTACCTTGCTGATGAGCGGTTTTTATCGGAAGGATCTGGAAGCGATCCGTGAGGCTGCAGATTCCCTTGGACTGGAATTTGCAGGTTCCGCCGAGAAAGACGAATGGACCCTGGGGCGCTTTAACAAGCCGGCGGGATAGTTCCCGTTATGGCCGAAGGGTTTATCCAGGTTTTGCACCTCAAATGAATACCATTTTCCCGATTTTTTCAGCTGCAAAGCATAGATTCCCCGGATTTTTCCTGCAAATTTTACTTCCTCCGCAATAAGCGGCAGCCGGAAACTGCTGGCATTAAAATTTTAGTATATTCGTATCAAACCCCTTGGAGATGAGTACAAAGGAACGTTTACAGGAAGCGTTGCTCGTTGAAGAGCAGGAAAAACACCTCAACGAAATCGTGTTGTTCAACGATGAGGTGAATACCTTTGAGCACGTAATCCAAACCCTGATCGACGTTTGCGACCACACCCCCGTACAGGCCGAGCAATGTTCCCTCATTGTGCACCACAACGGAAAATGCACGGTAAAAACCGGGGAATACGATGATCTCAAACCCCGCTGTACCCGCCTGCTGCAGGCCGGTTTAAGTGCGGAAATCGTCTGAGACAGACGTTAGTTGCGGGTATACACTTCTGCCTGAAGCCCGGGCAATGCCTCCCCGATGATATTGGTAAGGGTTTCCTGCGTTTCGTTGAACTGGAATTCGGTGATGATCCCGGTACTGTTCCCAAGGCGTACCACATTCCCTTGTAGGTCCCATTCTCCCTGATTGTTACGGACTTCGTCCGAACAGAAGAATTTGAAGAGGCCTCCTGTAATGGTTGTGATGATCACATCGTTACCGGTAAAGCTCCAGGTGTTGTCGGCGCGCATTATGATCTGCGCGGAAATACAGGGCAGTTCGTCAAGGACGTTGTCGGTAAAAGTACCGTCTTCGTCAATATCCTGTTCCGGACTGATGCGGAGCTCCGAGAGTTGATAAGTTCCAGGTATTTGCTCCAGTATGGGATTGGGGCCGGGGCCGTCGTCGTTATTCGAACAAGCCGCCAGCATACCGCAGAGCAGCCCGAGTAAGACCTTTTTCATAAGCAATGGTTTGCCACATCAAAAGATGCGGACTTCCAAGATAGGCAATTTGACAATGAAGGCCAAGTTGCCCGATTCCCGTATTTTTGCATTGCAAAATTTGCCGTATGACCGTTTTTGTAGATATGGACGAAGTGATCGCGGATACCTACGGGGCACATATTGCCCGGTATAATGAGCGTCACGGAGGTTCCCTTACCAAGGAATTGTGCATGGGGGGCGAAGTCTGGCATCAGGTACCCGAACACCGGGAATTGATCTGGCAACACTACTTTGAACCGGGATTCTTCCGCAACCTGGAACCCATCCCCGGCAGTCGGGAGATCCTCAGGGAATTGTCGGAGAAATACCAGATCTATATCGCATCGGCCGCCATGCAGTTTCCGGACTCCCTGAAGGAAAAGCATCAATGGCTGGATGAGCATTTTCCGTTCATCCACTGGCGCAACCGAATCCTCTGCGGGGATAAACACATTTTACGCGGGGACGTACTGATCGACGACCGCAGCCATAACCTGGAAAGTTTTAAGGGTCGCAGCATCCTCTTTACTTCGCCGCATAATGTGCATACCGAGGGATTCGAGCGGGCCGATTCCTGGGAAGAGGTTCGCGGATTGTTGCTTTAAATCCCGTGGCCCCTACCTACCCGGAATCGGGATAATTTAGAAACGCACCAATTGCCTCAACGAGCGGCCGGGCACGGAAGCGTGGATCCAAAGGGTGTCGGGGGGAAGGCTGTCGTGGAGGATTACCTCTCGCCTAAAGGCCTCTGAATCCTCTTCCAGCTGTACTTCGATCAAGCTATCGGAAGCGGTCCAGTTCCCCCTTAGCAACTCTTCAATCCGAAATTCCCCGTATCCCCCGCTTTTCTCCAGCTTGTGCCGTTCCGCCTGGCCGGTAGGGGTGAGGATGTATCGCTCGCTGCTGGTGCGGGAGCGCTCGCCCTCATTTTCCACCACGTATTGACCTGCATACTTTTTCACAAAGGGGCTAAGGGTCAGTTTTTTCTCGGATGTACAGGAAGCCAGGCTAATGATCAGGATACTGATCAAGCCCTTTAGAAAAGTTGAATAAGAGCGAATGTTGAACTTCATAGGCTTTAAGCTCCTGCAGGTTCTAAAATACGAAGAATTCCAACTTGGGGATGTCCAGGTAGTCTAAAATGGCGGGTGTTAATCGCAGGCGCAATATTTCTCACTCCGGGCTTTCTCAAAACATTCCCTGCCTTCCTTGCCCGCAAAAAACGCGAGCCCTAAGGTCCCCAGACTATCAACGTATGGCAGGCCGAAAACTTCATACAAACCACTGCTAATCAATAAAATCACGGACATATAAACACAAACCAAAGTGCAATTGGCATCGGCCAGTATCGGTTCAGAGCCGAGTTTCCTGCCAATGCTGCGTTTCCAGGCCACAAGTACCATCATCACTATAATGGATAAGACCGATATAATGATCCCTGCAAGGGTGGTATTGGGCTCATGTCCCGTCCACATATTATAAAGACTCGTCACGACCAGGGTGATCACAAGCAAGTAAAAGGCAGTGCCCGTTATTCTGAGTGCCGTTCGTTCGAAACCGCTTCGATGGCTTTCCGGGTTGTTTCGGATCCTGACGATCATATAAATGATTCCAATACAGGAAATAACCTCGATAAAACTATCCGCACCAAAGCCGAACAGGGCAAGGCTTTCGTCCTCAAGCCCAAAGTAGGTTGAGAGCAGACCTTCTGCAACAGTGTAAAGAATGGTAAAGAGGGCCAGGTAGTAGGCAGTTCGATATGCTTTGTGCTCTTCCATCATACTATTGATCTCC